>USAD01000030.1 GCA_900552415.1 uncultured Parabacteroides sp. | reverse complement strand
GCTTCGAACGTCATCATAGTTGATGGCCTCTATAACATGGCCATGATCTATAAGGATAAGCTCGAGGACATACCGCTTGCCATCGAGGGATTCGAGACGCTCGACAACCGGTTCCCCGACAACAAGTACAAGCTGGAGTCCTATTTCCAGATCTACCTGATGGCGCTCCGCAAGGGCGATACCGCCTTGGCCGAGACTTATAAGGCGAAGATCATTCAGGCTTTCCCGGAGAGTGACTATGCCGTGGCGGTGGCCGACCCGAATTACCTGGAGAACATCCGGACGATGGATGCCGTGCAGGATTCGGTTTACCAAAAGACTTACGACAGCTATCTGGCGGGCGACACCTCGGCCGTCCGGAACAACTATCGTTGGGTGGGTGAGAAATATCCGTTGGCGACCTTGATGCCGAAGTTCATGTTCCTCGAGGCCCTCTCTTACGTCCAGTCGGGCGAGCCGGAACGCTTCAAGGAGGCGCTTAAGGCGCTGATCGAGAAATACCCCGACGCCGACGTCACCGAGCTGGCGGGCGAGATGCTGAAAGGCGTCCTGAGGGGCCGCGCGATGGTGCAAGGCGACGTCCGTGGCATGAGCTGGAACCTGCGCTTTGGCGTGGGGGCCGATGGGGTGCTCTCCGCCGAGGATTCGGCCCGTGTCTTCTCGCCCGAGCCAAACGTGCCCTACGAGATGCTGATGATGTATCCCGCCGGGGCGGTCGACGAGAACCGATTGCTCTTTGCCGTGGCGGCCTACAACTTCACCAACTTCATGGTTAAGGAACTGGATATGGCCTTCGAGGATCTGGGACCCGCCCGGGCGCTCGTGATCCGTGGCTTTGTAAACGCCGACGAGGCTATACACTATTATAAGCTGATCCATGGCGAGGGAGGCTATGCCCGCGAGTTGGATCGGGTGGTGGCGATCTTCCCGATCTCGGGCGACAACTACGAGACCCTGACCCATGGAAAGACAATCGAGGAGTATATCCACTTCTTCGACGAGAACTTTGGCGACCGCTTGCCTGAGTTGGCTGCTCGCTGGAAGGCCCGTATGGAGGCCGTAGGCGAGGCGACCCGTGAGGCGGCCGAGGCTGTGGAGGCGACTCGTGAGTTCGTGGGTGAGGCGATCCCGATGATCGAGGTGCCCGCCGACCTGGAGCGGATCGACCTGCCGGAGTCGTCTGTCGTGATACCGTTTGCCCAGCCAGCGCCCAATGAGCCACAAGTAGCGCCCTCGCCGGAGCAAGCGCCCGCCATGACCCTTAAGGAGATCGAGGCGATCCGTGCCCGCGAGGCGAAGGAGGAAGAGGCTCGCCGTGCCGAGATGCGTGAGGCTGAGGCAGCGCGGCAAAAGGCTGAGGAGGAGGCTCGTGCCCAACAAGAGGCCGAGCTGAAGGCGCTTCGCGAGAAACAAGAGGCCGAGGACAAGGCTCTGCTCGAGGCGAAACGTGAGCGTGAGAAACAGCTTGAGCGTGATCGAAAGGAGAGACTGAAGCAAGCCAAGGCGGAGCGCAAGGCGAAACTCAAGGCGCAGAAGCAACTGCTCAAGGAGAAGGAGCGTGCCCGCAAGGAGAAGCTGAAACAGGCCGAAGCGGAGCGCAAGGCTAAAGAAAAGGCTCGTAAGGCCGAGCTCAAGGCGAAAGAGGCTGCCCGCAAGGCGGAGCTGAAAGCCAAGGAGAAAGCTCGTGAGGAGGC
Organism: uncultured Parabacteroides sp.; assembly: GCA_900552415.1. Lineage (GTDB taxonomy): Bacteria > Bacteroidota > Bacteroidia > Bacteroidales > Tannerellaceae > Parabacteroides > Parabacteroides intestinipullorum. The sequence continues at coordinate 13,193 of USAD01000030.1, read as the reverse complement.
CCGCAAGGCCAAGGAGGCGGCTGCCCGTGGGAAATAATTGATTTGACTCAGTAAATTGATATACCTTGTTCGCAACCGTGTTTTTTCTATTTCAACATACCTGAGTTCTGAAGCTTTGTTGTATTTTTGTGGAGATATAATAGGATAAAGCTTATGTATATGAATAGATTACTGATCGTTTTAGTAGCCTTGTTGGCGGGGCCGTGGCTGGTGAGAGCAGTGCCCTCGAAGGTTGGTGATGTCTACCAGATAGCGACCAAGGATGATCTTAAATGGTTCGTGGGATTAGTGAACGGGACGTTGAGCAATGTTGCTCAGGATCCTGGTGCACGGGCTACGCTCACGGCAGATATTGTCTGGAATGAACGGGTGTTGGACGATAAGGGTCAGTTGATAAATAACACGGCGGGTCTGGCCGCTTGGACACCGATCGGCCTCACGGGCGAGAATGCCTATTATGGTACTTTTGACGGAGCGGGCCATTCGATCCGTGGCCTTTATATCAATGAGTCCGACTCGAACTATCAGGGCCTTTTCGGACGAACCTCGGCTTATGCGATGATTACCCGTGTGCGGGTAATGGACAGTTATATCTGTGGTAACGAGTCTGTCGCTGGCATTGTTGGCTACAATTATGGTTCGGTGATTGCTTGTTCTTTTGATGGGCGGGTGAAAGGTAATGACTATATCGGCGGCATTGTGGGACGTAATAATGAGGAGGCGATGGTTGCTGATTGTTACAGCCTCGCCATGATTGAGGGTGAGAGCTATTCGGATTTAGGCAGTATTGCCGGACACAACAACAGCGTAATACGGAATTGTTATTTCCTGAAACAGGATAACTTGAAGGGGATCGGTTATGGTCGTGGCCAGGCGACAGCCCATGAGGCGTCGGCATTTGCGAGCGGCGAGGTCTGTTGGGCGCTCAATAGTGAGCGGGCGGACACGACCTGGGTACAAGCCCTGGTTGGCGATGCGATTGATGCGGTACCAGTCCCTTCTGCGGAGACGGAGAAGAGAGTCTATCCTGCTCGTCTCTATGAGGGCAACGTCACAGCGACCAATCTCTACATCAACCCGGTGGGAATAACCCCGACGCCCGACACGAATCCGCTCGTCGTGGTCGAGACCGAAGGTTTTATTCCGGCAGAGACGGCGGTAAATCTGGTGGTGAAAGCGGGTGATGCTTACACATGCCGTAATCTTAAGCTGGTAGATGCTGATTTCTATACGCCGGTCGCCTTCACGGCGGCGAAAGCGAAATATACCCGTGTCCCTAAGGTTTATGCTGATGGTTCGAATGGATGGGAGACTATCTGCCTACCTTTCGATGCGACCCTTTATGCGGACGGGCAGCCGCTGTTGCCGGTTGCGACAACGGTTGATGGTAACTATTGGTTGAGTTTATTGGTCGATTTCCAATATCCCTCAACACTAATATTCTCTCATTATCGAACAAATGAAGACAAACGGATCATGGCAGGCGTGCCTTACATCATCGCCCTGCCGGGCAGCCATTTTGGTGTTGAGAGTTTGGAGGGCAAGGTGATTACAGCCGAGGGGACGAACGTCACGGTTGTGACGGAACCCAAGGCGGTGGCGGCAGGCTCGTATTTCTCTTTTAAAGGAGCTTTTTTGACGAGTCCATTTAGCTGTGGTTACCAGTTGAATAGCGAGAATGGCAGCGGCGGATTGGGTGATAAGTTTGCGCTCAAAGAAGGGATGGGGACGATTCCTTCTTTCCGTTGCGTGGTGGCCTCCTCTTTGTCAGGTGTAGAAAATATGTCCCCTTATCTGTCGATCGGGAACGGGGATGATCTGAGCATTACCTCTGTGGCGAATCCCCAAGTTGCGCCAACCCTGACCGTCTATGGTACGGCTGGAAAGCTAGTGATCGAGGCTACGGAGACGACGCTGGTTGCCGTCTATCAACTCTCCGGCCGGATGGTCTGGAGCGGACAGGTTACGGGCAAACGAGAGATTCCCGCTGCCCAGGGGATTTATATCGTGAATGGACAGAAGATTGTTCTTTAATAAGAGAAGACTATTTAATGGACATTGTATGGAACAGAAAGAGAAACAAGAAAAACAAGAGACGAGACAGCCATATGTGGCGCCATGGTGCGAGCGGATTGAACTGGAGGTAGAGGATAGTGTATTGGTGTCGGGGAGTGATCAGGATTTTCCTGATAGTGCTCAATTCCTTCGTGGCGGCCGTGATTAAGCCGTCTCTTTCTCCATTCCGAGTTGTTTCCCGCCGATCCAGACCGATTGGAGGCGGAAGTTCTCGTCGAAGAGGATCAGGTCTGCGTCCTTGCCCTGTTCGATCGACCCTTTACGGTCGTTGATACTCATGAGGCGGGCGGGGTTGGTGGCGGCCATCCGTATGCAGTCAGCTACTGGTATTTCGGCCTTCTCGGCCATGACTTGTATCAGGCGGATGCCGCTGGCGATGCTGCCGGTCAGTGCCGAGCGATCGGCGAGTTTGCAAACGCCATCCTCGACAATCATTCGTGGGTCGAGGCGCAGGTGCTCCGGACGGAGACAGGCCGCGGCGGCCATCGCGTCACTGATGAGGCTGATCCGATCAATTCCCTTGAAGGCGCAAACCATGCGCAGGATGGCGGGCGGCACGTGAATCCCGTCCGCGACCAGCTCGACCGTCATCTCCGGCACGAGGTAAACGCTTTCGATCGTGCCCTCGTGCTTATATTCCCTTTGCTTATGGACGCCGCTCATGGCATTGTAGAAATGGGTGGCGTGGGTAAATCCTGCCTCATAAGCCCGCTTAACAGTCGGGTAATCGGCTGCCGTATGGCCCAGTGAGACCAAGACGCCTTTTGAGTGGGCATAACGGGCGAACTCGAGTGCCCCGGGCAGCTCGGGCGCCGCCGTCCAGCGCTTGATGAGGCGGGTACTCTCCAGCAGCTCCTGATACTCCGCCGGATCGGGCAGCTGGATGAACCGCTCATCTTGTCCGCCCTTCAGGAGCGGGTTGATGTAATTGCCCTCGAGGTGCAGGCCCTCGATACGAGCCCCCTCATAAGGTTGGCTTACGACCGTCTCGCACGCCTTGATCGCCTGGCGGAACACGGTGGTAGGCGCGACGGCCAAGGTCGGGTAGAGTGTCGTGACTCCCTGAGTGGCATGGGCATAAGCGATGGCCCGGAAAGCCTCGGGTGTCGCCTCGGTGAAATCGTGCCCGTCGCCTCCATGCAGGTGGGTGTCGATACAGCCAGGAGCGACGTATGCCCCTTGGGCGTCGATCGTTTGGGCGCCTTCGACCCCGCCTTGTTCTCGGGTGATTTCCGCTATGCGTCCCGCCTTCAGGACCAATCGGGCTTGGCGATCGACGCCTTGGGGCGTGATCACCTTCCCGTTGACAATCTGTATCAGTGTATCTTCCATATCATTCCACTTCTATTGGTTTAACTTTTCCGCCAGGAAACGGCCCGTATAGGATTCGGGGCAGGCGGCAATGGCCTCAGGCGTACCAGCGCAGACCAGGTGGCCACCGGCGTCTCCACCTTCTGGCCCGAGATCGATCACGTGGTCGGCCCGTTTGATCACGTCCATATTATGCTCGATGATCACGACCGTATGTCCCTTGGCGATCAGGGCGTCGAAGGCCTTGAGCAGGGTCTTGATGTCGTGGAAATGAAGTCCGGTCGTCGGCTCGTCGAAGATGAAGAGCGTTGGTTGTTGCTTCTCCTGCCCCAGGTAATAGGCCAGCTTGACCCGTTGGTTCTCGCCACCGGAGAGGGTCGATGAGGTTTGTCCCATCTTGAGGTAACCCAGCCCGACATCCTGCAGCGGCTTCAGCTTCTTGACGATCTTGCGCTCGAGTGAGCCATCGGCCGCGCTGAAGAACTCGATCGCCTGGTTGATGGTCATCTCCAGCAGGTCGTAGATGTTAGCGCCCCGGTATTCGATATCGAGCACCTCCTGCTTGAACCGTTTGCCGTGGCAGGCGTCGCATTCGAGGGTGATATCGGCCATGAACTGCATCTCGACCGTGATCTTGCCCTCGCCCTTGCACTCCTCGCAGCGGCCACCCTCCTTGTTGAAGGAGAAATAGGCGGCCGTGTAGCCCATCTGCTTCGCCAGGGGCTGCTCGGCATAGAGCTTCCGGATCTCATCGTAGGCTCCGATATAGGTGACGGGGTTCGAGCGCGAGCTCTTGCCGATCGAGTTCTGGTCGACGTACTCGACCACCTTAATACGGTCGAGGTCGCCACTGATGCCAGCGCAATCGACGTTCTGTCGGGCGGCGTCCTCGAGGTGGAGCTTAAGGCTCTCGTAAAAGATATCACGTACCAGCGTACTCTTGCCCGAACCGCTGACGCCGCTGACCACGGTCATGACGTTGAGCGGGAAACGGACGTCGATGTTCTTCAGGTTGTTCTTGCGGGCACCGCTGATCTGTATGTAGTTGTTCCATGGGCGGCGATAGGGCGGCAGCTCGATTTGCTCCTCGCCGGTCAGGTAGCGCACCGTATAGCTCTCGCTTTGGGCTGGCAGTTGATGGGCATCACCTTGGAAAACGACCTCGCCACCAAGCCGGCCCGCCTTGGGGCCGATGTCGATGATGTAGTCGGCTGCCCGGATGATCTCCTCGTCATGCTCGACGACGACGACCGTATTGCCCAGGTCCCTCAGTTGCTTGAGCACCCGGATCAACAGGTCGGTATCCCGCGAGTGGAGCCCGATACTTGGCTCATCAAGGATATAGAGCGAGCCGACGAGGCTGCTGCCCAGCGAGGTGGCCAGGTTGATCCGTTGGCTCTCACCCCCCGAGAGAGTCGACGACAGGCGGTCGAGCGTCAGGTAGCCCAGCCCCACGTCGAGCAGGAACTGCAGTCGGCCCCGTATCTCCGTCAGCAGCCGCTTGCCGACGGCCAGCTCATGCTCCGTCAGTTCCAGCCCGTCGAAGAAGCGCTTGGCCTCGGCGACCGGCATCGCCACGATCTGGGCGATATCCTTGCCGCCTACCTTAACATAGAGCGCCTCGGGCTTGAGGCGGGCACCCTTGCAGGTGGGGCAGATGGTCTTGCCTCGGTAGCGGGCGAGCATCACCCTGTATTGTATCTTGTAAAGGTTCTCCTCGACATGCTTGAAGAAGTCGTCGATGCCATGCAGCCCCGGCGCGCCATGCCACAAGAGATCCTTCTCCTTTTGGGTCAGATCATAGTAGGGGCGATGGATCGGGAAGTTGTAACGTTCACTATTGATGATAAAGTCGCGGAGCCATTCGCCCATGACCTCGCCTTTCCAGCAGACGACGGCGCCTTGGTAGACCGACAGGCTCTTGTCGGGGACGACCAGGTTCTCGTCGATGCCGATCACCTTGCCGAAGCCCTCGCAGGTCGGGCAGGCCCCTAATGGGTTGTTGAAACTGAACATCAAGTCGTTCGGCTCCTCGAAGCGCATTCCGTCCGCCTCGAAGCGCTTGGAGAACTCATAGCGTTGGGCGCTCCCCCCGTCGGGGTAGAAGCGGACGACGCAGGTCCCGTTGCCCTCGAAGAAGGCGGTCTCGGCCGAGTCGCCCAGTCGGTTCCGCCAAGCGGGCTCGTCGGCGACGCTCAGCCGGTCGATCAACAACTCCAGAGGGTAGGAGAGCAGCTCCTCGCTCGACAGCACCTCCGATATGCGATAGATAGTATCGTTGGTGAGGACCCGCACGTAGCCCTCCTTGCGGAGGATCTCCAGCTGCTGCCGGGGCGTGCGGCCGTCGGGCGGAGTGATGGGCGCGAAGAGGGCAAGGCGAGTGCCCGCTGGGAAGCGGAGTGCGGTCTCGACGATATCGCTCACCTGGTGCTTCTTCACCTCCACGCCCGAGATGGGCGAGTAGGTCCGTCCGATCCGGGCGAAGAGCAAGCGCAGGTACTCGTAGATCTCGGTCGAGGTCCCGACAGTCGACCGGGGGTTGCGGGTGTTGACCTTCTGCTCGATGGCGATCGCAGGCGGGATGCCCTTGATGTAGTCGCATTCCGGCTTGCTCATCCGCCCCAGGAACTGCCGGGCATAGGCCGACAGGCTCTCTACATAGCGGCGTTGCCCCTCGGCGTAGAGCGTGTCGAAGGCCAGCGACGACTTTCCGCTTCCCGATAGTCCGGTGATGACGACCAGCTTGTCTCGTGGGATGGCCACGTCAATATTTTTCAGGTTATTGACGCGGGCACCCTTGATGAATATGGAATTGTTGTCTGGCATAGTCCTTTACTTTAATATAACCTGTCGCGAAGATAAGCCATATTTTTAAGAATCGGGGCTATGAGGGGGGAACTCACCTGGTTTTGGCCCGGGGAATGCCACGGAATAGAGATGAGCCTGTTTCCGTTTCCATATATGAGGTTTCTTTCAGAAAAACTTTTTATATTCGCGCCTGGAATGATGAAGCGATTAGTTTACTTCCTTATGATATTTTGCGTATTCCTGATGTCAGAAGGCCAGGCCCGATCAGACAATAGACAGGAGTACAAGCCCTTCACCGCTATATGCCTTTTGTCAGAGGATGATGGAAAAGGTCATGTTATCGAGAAAGATACCCTGTGGAAAGGGAAGGACCTACCCGATCGCGGACAAGGCCATTTAGTCAATAAAGGTTATCTCAGGCGACATCTTTTCCGCGATACGCTTCCCCTCAAATACATGAGGACAAACACGATGGGATTTACGGACGGTATTATCCCATATCATCAAGAATCCTTCTATTCCAGGCAAAGGCGGTCGCTTTTATTCTCACCTGCCAGCTTCTTGAAATTCTCCCGCGGTTATTATATCTATTCTCTCAGACGTCTTCTGCTTTAACTCCTCTCCCCGAGGAAATTCCTCCTTTTTCCCACAGCTGTAATTCTATCATTTATTGGATAAATTTCTAGAGCACTGTGACCAAAAGTCCGGTCTCACACTTACTAAACACTATAATATTAACAACAATGGAATTCTTACTGGATTTTATCTTGCATATCGATCAGCACCTGATCGAGATCGTCCAAGAATATCACACCTGGACTTACGCGATATTGTTCTTGATCATCTTTTGTGAGACCGGTTTGGTGGTAACGCCCTTCTTGCCTGGCGACTCCATGCTTTTCGTGGCAGGGGCGATCACGGCCTTGCCGGGCGTGCCCTTAGAGGTCAACATCCTGGTGCTGATATTATTCGCGGCGGCCGTGTTGGGCGACTCCTGCAATTACATGATCGGCCATTTCTTCGGGAAGCGGCTGTTCAACAATCCCGACTCCAAGATCTTCAAGCGGAGCCATCTGGAAAAGACGCATGAGTTCTATAAGAAATATGGCGGCAAGACCATCATCATCGCCCGGTTCGTGCCGATTGTCCGGACGTTCGCCCCGTTCGTGGCGGGCATGGGCAAGATGCATTACTATTATTTCATGATGTACAACGTGGTCGGCGGGGCCTTTTGGGTGGCCCTGTTTTGTTACGCCGGATACTTCTTTGGCGACTTGCCTTTCGTCCAGGAAAACCTCAAGGTTTTGGTCGTGGCGATTATTTTCATCTCCCTGCTGCCCGCTATCATTGAGGTCATGAGGGAGAGGGCTAAGCTGCGCAAACAACAAAAGAGCTAATTAATCATCATCAATATTCAAAATTTGTAGGTATGAAAAATTCTTTTTTCAGTCGGTTCACGCCTAAGGAACCTAAATTCTTTCCGCTGCTGAAGCAGTTGTCCGAAATCCTGTCCTCCTCTGCCGACTTGTTGGCGGAATGCCTGAAACATGATTCGCCGGAGTCGAGAGCAGACCATTACAGGCAGATCAAAGACTTGGAACGTGATGGAGACACCTTGACCCATCGGATCTTTGATGAGCTTGGAACGACCTTTATTACCCCGTTTGACCGTGAGGACATTCATGATCTGGCCTCATCGATCGATGACGTGATTGATGGAATTAACAGTTGCGCGAAGCGTATCCACATCTACAACCCGAAGCCTATCGCCAATAGTGGCAAGGAGCTGACCTCCTTGATCCAGCAAGAGGCCGGGTTGATCGGCAAGGCGATGGACGAGCTGGAGACCTTCCGCAAGAAGCCGACCGCCCTGCGCGAGTATTGCAAGAAATTGCACGACATCGAGAATCAGGCGGACGATGTCTACGAACTTTTCATCAAGAAGCTTTTCGAGGAGGAGAAGGACAGCATCGAGATTATCAAGATCAAGGAAATCATGTACGAATTGGAGAAAACGACGGATGCCGCCGAGCACGTAGGTAAGATATTGAGGAACTTTATTGTAAAATACGCCTAAAGAGAATCCCTATGGAATTATTAGTGGTTATCATTGTATTGGCGCTGCTATTCGACTACATCAACGGCTTCCACGACGCCGCCAACTCGATCGCGACCATTGTCTCGACAAAGGTGCTCACCCCTTTCCAAGCCGTTCTTTGGGCCGCGTTTTTCAATTTTGTCGCCTTCTTTATCGCCAAGTATATCATTGGTGGTTTCGGTATCGCCAACACGGTTTCCAAGACGGTCGTGGAAGAGTACATCACCTTGCCCATCATCCTCGCGGGGGTTATCGCCGCTATTATCTGGAATCTTTTTACCTGGTGGAAAGGCATCCCTTCCTCCTCCTCTCATACCTTGATCGGAGGATTCGCCGGGGCGGCGATCATGGCGCATGGCTTCGGGGCGATCCAGGGCAGCATCATCCTGAAGATAGCGGCGTTCATTTTCCTGGCGCCGTTGATTGGTATGGTGATCGCCTTTGGGTTCACGTTGGTGGTGCTCTACGCTTGCCGGCGGGCGCATCCGCATACCGCCGAGGTCTGGTTCAAGAAGTTGCAGCTGCTCTCTTCCGCCCTGTTCAGTATCGGTCATGGCCTGAACGACTCTCAGAAGGTGATGGGTATCATCGCCGCGGCCCTCATCGCCGCGCACTCCAAAGGCTTGGGGATGGGGATCAACAGCATCAACGACCTGCCGGATTGGGTGGCGTTCTCCTGTTTCACCGCGATCTCGCTCGGAACGATGTCCGGAGGATGGAAAATCGTGAAGACGATGGGAACGCGCATCACGAAGGTCACGCCTCTGGAGGGGGTTGTCGCGGAGACGGCCGGCGCTTTCACGCTTTATTTGACGGAATTCCTGAAAATACCGGTGAGTACGACGCACACCATCACGGGCGCGATCATTGGCGTGGGGGCGACCAAACGTCTTTCCGCCGTTCGCTGGGGGGTGACCCAAAGCTTGATGACCGCTTGGATCCTGACGATTCCGGTGAGCGCCCTCCTGGCGGCGGGGATTTACTACGTCGTTTCCCAATTCTCGCTTTAGGCTCACGGGCCTGAAATGACGGTCATGTGGCAGGTCTACTTGCGGATCATGGCCTCTTCGGGCTGAAAAAGACAATGCTTTTCCCGGGGGGGAAATACCTTGCTAGCCCTATCCAGGGGCTTCCAGCCCCCGGGAAACGCCTTGCTAGCCCTATCAAAGGGGCTTTTTGCCCTCAGTTATTCCATATCTTCCCAATTTCCCTTACATTTGCCTCCGGTTTACATGAGAAAACGGCATCTTGATTATGCGTATCAATGACATTGGATTATGGGTAGCGATCCTTATGATGGTTATCGTCACCTCTTGCTCGACCAGTCGTGAGCCCACCTCGCGGGAGGTGGAACGGCGGCAAACCGCGAAACGGGAGTTCCGTGGCGCCTGGATACAGACCGCGTTCCAGAGCGAGTACACGGCCATGACGGTCCCCCAGTTGAAAAAAGACTTTAGGCGCAAGCTTGATTTCCTGCGAGATTGCGGGATGAACGCGATCATATTCCAGGTGCGGCCGGAGGCGGACGCGTTTTATCCTTCCAAGATCGAGCCTTGGAGCCGTTTTTATACGGGCGAGCAGGGACGGGCGCCGGAGGGCAATTTTGACTTGGTCGCCTTCCTGATTGATGAGTGCCACAAGCGTGGCATGGAGTTTCACGCTTGGCTGAATCCTTACCGGGCCAGCACGGCGGGCAACACGCGGTTCGCGCCTACACATATATATAATAAGCACCCCGAATGGTTCGTGGAATACAACAAGCAGATCCTCTTTGATCCGGGTATTCCGGATTGCCGGCAATTCATCTGCCGGGTGGTGCGTGATATCGTGAGCCGTTACGATGTCGACGCGATCCACATGGATGATTACTTCTATCCCTACCCGGTGGCCGGATTGGCTTTCCCCGACGACAGGAGTTTCCAGAAATATGGCTTGGCGATGGGCTATAAGGCGAGTCAGCGTGACCAATGGCGGCGTGAGAATGTCAACACCTTGATCCGTGAGCTGAAGCGGACGATCCTGTTGACAAAGCCTTGGGTCCGTTTTGGTATCAGCCCCTTTGGTATTTATCGCAATAAGAAGAGCACGCCCGACGGTTCGGGAAGCGAGACGAATGGCTTGCAGAATTACGATGATCTCTATGCCGATGTTCTCTATTGGGTGGAGCAGGGTTGGATTGATTATAATATTCCCCAGATTTATTGGGAGATCGGGCATCCTGCGGCCGATTATGTCACGTTGGTGAAATGGTGGGATAAGAACGCTCGTGGCGGGCACCTTTATATTGGGCAGGATGTGGCCCGTACGATGAAGGCCGATCATCTGACCCGTAAGATGCGCTATGAGCGGACATTGCCCCATGTCGAGGGCAATTGTTTCTGGCCGGCGAACGAGATCCTTTGGAACAATAAGGGGGTAGCCGATAGCTTGAGGCGCCATTACCACCGTTATCCCGCCTTGATCCCGGCCTATACCCATTTGCATGATCGCCAGCCCGAGAAGGTGAGCAAGCTTAAGACGGAATGGACGCCGGATGGCTACCTGCTGCATTGGCAAGCGGAGCAAAGTCCGACCAATCCGGAGTTGGCGGCCTATTTTGTGGTCTACCGTTTCAGGATGGATGAGGTGGTCGATCTCGAGGATCCCTCCAAGATCGTGGCCATCACGCCTAATACCTATTATTGGTTGCCTTACGATGACGGCAAGACCAAATATCGTTATGTCGTGACGGGTGTCGACCGTTTCCATAATGAGAGTGAGGGAAGACAAAAAAAAGTTAAGCTGTGAGAAAAGGTCGTCAATTATCTTTTTTTGTCCGATTTTTTGCGCATAATGTGATACATAATCAAAAAAATAAGTAGTTTCGCGGGATAAAACAGAAAAGAGAGAATAGTTAAAATAATAACATTTTAAAACTTACATCAAAATTATTATGAACAGAAAGTTTTTATTGCCATTCTTTGTATTGGCAGCGATCTTGACGCTTTCTTCTTGTTCAAACAAGTTGAAACCGTTGGCAGAGCAGTACATTAAGGCAGAGCCGCAACCATTGGAAGCAATTGGTGGCAAGGTGCCTGTGACTATCAACGCGACTTTCCCAGAGAAGTGGTTCAACAAGAAAGCCGTTGTAACCGTAACTCCGGTTTTGCGTTATGAGGGTGGTGAAGCTTGGGGTACAGCTTACACTTACCAAGGTGAGAAGGTACAGGGTAACAATCAGGTGATCCCTTACAAGGCAGGTGCTAACGTAACAATGAAGTCTGCTTTCACTTACAAGCCTGAGATGAAGAAATCAGAGTTGTATCTGACTTTCGACGCTAAGATCAAGAATAAGACAGTTAAGTTGCCGGACGTAAAGATCGGTGAGGGTGTAATCGCTACTTCAGCTTTGGCTGATGCCGCTACAGCTAACGCAGCTATCGCCGCTGACAAGTTCCAACGCATCATCAAAGAGGCTCACAACGCGAACATCATGTTCTTGATCCAGCAGGCTGAGCTCCGTGCGAAAGAGTTGAACTCTGACGCTATCAAGGAGTGGAAAGAGTTGGTTAAGAACGCTGACGAGGCTCCTAACCAGAATGTGGCTATCGAGATCTCAGCTTACGCTTCTCCTGATGGTGGTGTTAAGTTGAACACTGGCTTGGCAGAGAGACGTGAGAACAACACTTCTAAATACTTGAACCGCGAGTTGAAGAAGATGAAGGTTGACGTTCCTGTTGACGCTCGTTACACAGCTCAGGACTGGGAAGGCTTCCAGGAGTTGGTTTCTAAGTCAAACATCCAGGATAAGGATTTGGTTCTCCGCGTATTGTCTATGTACAAGGATTCTGAGCAACGTGAGCAAGAGATCAAGAACCTCTCTTCTGTATTCAGCGTATTGGCTGAGGAGATCTTGCCGCAATTGCGTCGTTCTCGCTTGACAGCTAACGTTGAGATCATCGGTAAGTCTGATGACGAGATCAGCGCTTTGGCTAAGAACAATCCTTCTGAGTTGAACGTAGAGGAGATCCTGTACGCCGCTACATTGACTAACAACGATGCTGAGAAGATGGCTATCTATACTAAGGCTTCAGAGTTGTATCCCAACGACTATCGTACTTGGAACAACGTCGGTATGATGGCGTTCCGCGCTGGCGATTTGGACAAGGCAGAGCAGATGTTTAACAAGGCAAACTCAGTCAAGGCTAATCCGGAGTCTAACATGAACTTGGGTTTGATCGCCTTGACGAAGGGTGACCAGGCTAAGGCTCAACAATTGTTCGGTAACGCTTCTGGCGTAGCTGAGTTGAGCGAGGCTCTGGGTGTTCTTTACCTGGAGCAGGGTGAGTACGCTAAGGCTGTTAACTCTTTCGGCTCTGTTAAGTCTAACAACGCCGCTTTGGCTCAGATCATGGTTAAGGACTACAGCAAGGCTTCTCAGACTTTGGATGCTGTCGCTCGTCCGGATGCCGTTACTTCTTACTTGAAGGCTGTTGTTGCCGCTCGTACGAACAACGCGAATGGCGTAGTTAGCAACTTGAAAGACGCGATCGCTAAGGATAAGAACATGGCTAAGGAGGCCGCTATCGACTTGGAGTTCGCTAAGTATGCTACAAACTCTGATTTCGCCGCTTTGGTAAAATAAGAGACTAAGCTGAAATAAAGAGAATAGAAGATAGGAAGGCCGGGAGAAATCATTCTCCCGGCCTTTTTTTGTTCCGCTTATGCCTATGGGCGAGAGGTAACGAGACCGATCCTGTTGCCAGTACCGTGCGGTCGGTACTCCAGTACTTCTCGGAAAGTACTGGAGTACTTTCAGCATCGGACTGCAGTACTTTCCGCATGGTACTGGCAACGCCTTCGGAGTCGTTTCATGTTTTTTGCTTGAAAATTTGCGAGATTAGGGAATATGTAGTAATAT
>USAD01000029.1 GCA_900552415.1 uncultured Parabacteroides sp. | reverse complement strand
TAATCGCTTTCCGGTAACTGCTATCCGAACGAGACCACTCCCCGACCTCGCTATACATTCGCCCCAAATAGAGATGAGCTATCGCCTCATTGGTCGGATCATCAGCCCGCAAAGCAATATCAGATGCCTTCTTGAAAACATTCAGGGCATCATGCGTCGCCCCTTGTTGAGCCAAAAGATCGCCCCAATGGATGAGAATCCAGAATAAAAGATTTTGATCATCGGCCTTGACCGAATAACCATAAGCCCGAACATAAGCGTCAGACGCAGACTTCTTATCCTCCAATTCATTATAAATCCGACCCATATAATAATAGGCTCGTGCCCGTTGAAGATTATCCCCATAACGGTCATAATAATCAACCACACGATGAATCATCGAATAAGAAGTAAAACGTATAATTGAAGATTTATCACGACTCCGGATCTTAAGCAATGCCCAACGGGCCCATTCCGCCGAATCCAATCGCTCTGGCGCTACGATCCGTCCTAAAAGTAGTGAAGCACTATCAGGACGCACATCCACGACACGCTCCACCTGCCGGAACAGGGCATCGTGCTTTTCCCTCTTATCGCACGAGAAGAGGAACAACGACATGGCCAAAAGCAGAGAGACCAATATCCGGGTACCAATAAAGCTGAATCGAGAACTCATTAATACAAACAAACAGAAGGGCGAGTTATCCCCGCCCTTACAAATATTATATAATCATTAATGTAACTGCCCAATGACAACAATCGGGTTATCCATCTCGCCGGTCGATTTCAATGGAGCCAATTTGGGATTCGAGGCCCAATCGCCGGATTCGCTTTCCGACCATTCCAAGAATGTCTCCGCATTGACATAACCCACCAGGCGACCGTTGGATACCGAAGAGAGCGTCGTAGGCGCGAAACCATCTACGTCGTTCGTCAACGTACCACCCTCTGCGGCATGTGTAACCTGCTTTGTCCGCTTATTATAAAGAGACAAAGCGGGCTTGGTCTGATAAATATAGCTGATAAACAGGAAATCACCGGTCTCACCAATCATTTGTGGATAACAATACTCTTTTGCGGCAACTTGGTCGCTCATATTCTCAATCACGATCTGATGGCTGCCCCAATCCAGCCGATAACGGGCAGACAAGTCGCCAGCCGGACTGATCGAGTAGATCGTATCGCCTAAAGACTCAAACAGGTTCACCTGATTGTCGTACTCGAAGAAGCCACAATTGGGCACCAAAAAAGCGTTCGTTTCAGCCACCTTCGGATTAGCCACACGCTTCACCTCATTCCCATTCTTGTCGAACAATATCAACTTGTCCGGCATATTAAACTGATAACCCGCATAAAGATCTGGAGCCACCCGTACCAAGTCGAAACAGGCAGCGTTTTCCGGACGGTTCACCTGGCTGATCATCTCACCCTCATAAGAGTAAGTTATCAACCCTTTACCCGTATAGGCGGAAATACTCCGCTCACGTTCGTTCACCGGTAACTGACGGGTTATCCGAGAATACTCGCCCGGTCCCTCGCCCCGCTTCGAGATGGCCCGCACGAAATGTCCATCTTTCCGGTCGAACAGGTAGATCTGCCCATTGGAGAACGAGAAAACGTATTGGTCGTCCGCATAAAGCTGGAAATTATTACCGATCAGGCACGAGTCGTTCGTCTCCAGCTTAACGTAAGTCACGTCGCTTGTCACGTCGGATAACTTGATCTCTGTCCGGTTGGTTACGTCCGTAAGATTAACAGAGGGTAAAACTTCCGGATTCTTTTCTCCCACGCAGGAGAACAGCCCCATCAGGGCCAAAAGAGGCAAAGCATACCATCGGTTGCCCCATGCCTCTTGAATTTTTCTTGAGAATGCCATAAGATTATTATTCTATAAATTCATATTTACCCAAACAGCAAAAGCCTATCATTTTATCTATTCAAACCCCGCCGGGCGTACCGCCTCCTTCCGTACCGCTACCGTCAAGGCCTTTCACCTTTTTGTAATTCGCCAACGAACCATAGTAAACATCGTCCTCCTCGACACCCGCGTCCTCAAAGGTGATATCACGCAAAACGTTCGATCGCAAATTGGAGTCGGGAATGAAATTGATCTTGATATTTCGGATCAAACCCGTATGGAAGTCGCGAATGTCGTCCACGCCCTGGCTTCCGAACGTGATCCGGAATGTTCCCAAGCCGGGTATCTTCGCCCGCTTGCCATTCATGATCTGGTTATAAATCCATTTTGAGATGAGCTTGGAGGCTCCCTCCAACTCAAAGTCCGCCATTGTGGTGTCTTCCGTAGCCAAACGGGACATGACGTTCTCATCCGCTGGCCCTCCCGTTTTGGGGACCGCATACCACTTCGCTGCCGCCTCACGGTCTTGCGGGTTTTTCCGTTTCAATAGTTTGTAGGGTGTTCCCATGATAAAACTTTTTATTTGTTTATAAATTAGTGAATTATATGGATTAGACAATCATTGGCAGACACATACGTATCTCTCCCCATGACACATACGTAAGTGTCGGCAAGAGACATACGTAAGTGTCGACGGGACACTTTCGTATGTGCTTCCAAGAGTTTATGATAACTCTGTTTGATTATTCGTTTCGCCGCAAAGTTCAGTTTTTACAAAAAACAGGTCAAATATTTATAGTGACAATTTCTGTCATCTCCCAAGCAAGTATTATTTATTGATTATAAACAACTTATATTTAAAAACACTCCCTAAAACAGGGTGACAGGAATAAGCCGGGAAATCAGAAATTACGGATATAGTCGGTCAATTCGGCGTCGTTAGCGGGCTTTTGGACCAATCGGCCCCGCAGCCTTTGCTTCTGTTTGGTGACCGAATTGAGGTTGATGGCAAGCAACGTCGCCAAACTCTTTCCCGAAAAACCCAGCCGAATAAGGCAACAAAGTAAAAGATCGCCCGCCTTCAGTTCGGGATTCGCCTCCAACAAACGGACCGTGAAAGAGTTGTTTTGGGCATCCATAAAGAGCCGGAGCTCCTGCCGCTCCTGTTCGCTCAACACCCGAGGCTCCTTGCGCAACTGGTCCAGCACCTCCTCGAAGGGGCGGCGTTCGGCCAACGGCCCATCGGCATACTGGCGCAACTCCTTCTTGTAGCTCTTGGCCAATTCTTGCGCCTTGGCATATTTCGTCCGCCATTTGGCAGTCTCCTGCTCCAATTGTTTTTGAACAGCCGCCAAATCATGAGTCAGTCGATCTATAATCTCTTGGTTTCGCTTTCGCCTGAAATCTTGATCTTGATTGATGCCCTCCTTCAACTCATCTTTCAATCGCTCCTCCATTTGCCGCAAATAGAGAATTTGCCGCTCCAACCGTCTCCTATTGGTCCGGTAACAATAATAGGAATAACCCAAAGCGACCAACAGAGCCAATACAACCGTACCAGCCAACAACCAACGCCGCGTATCTACCGCCTGGCGATTAACAACCTCATGCGCCTCCTTCACCTGATAGAGATCCGAAGCGTTGCCCATCTTCGCGATGGAATCCCGACAAAACTGATAGAGGTCATTATATTTTATCGCCTCCTCATGGCGTCCCATATCTCGATACATAAAATAGAGCGTTTGATAAGCTGAACGTTTAGTATAAATATTTCCGAATTCTATTGCTTTATTTAAATATACATTAGCACTATCAATCAAATTCAAATCCCTATAAAAATTACCAATTACAAAATGAAAACTCCCTTTATCGAGGTTTTCACTTGAAAGATTAAAAGCTTTTAAACGGTCAACCAACTTAATCGCTTCATCAATCTTATTATCTCTAGTATAAATACCTAATAATTCTTGAACACAAAGACCTATAGATTGATTATCTTTTACCTGCTCCGCTATTCGTAAACCCTCTTGGTAAAAGCCAGCCGCTTGTTCCCAATCTTGTTCTAGACCTTTAATTCTTCCCAAATAAGCATAACCATAAGCTATATTTACACTATCATGTGATCGCAAAGCGATATTAAGGCCTTCTTGATAAACTTCTAACGCCTGAAATTCAAAACCTTGATGCGCATAGAGAGTTCCCGTTTGCGTAAGAATTCGGAAAGCTAAATCATCATCTGTTTCCTTTACATAATTATATGCTTTCAAATAAGCATTTGTCGCTTCCTTTAGTTTTCCCAGATCATTATTAACTCTACCTTTATAATAATAGGCCAAGGCCTTCTGATGGTTATCGCCAAAGCGTTGGTAATAATCGGCCACCCGGTTGATGACCGAGTCGGTCGTATGACGGATGAAAGCCTTGTCGCGGGCCTGTGTCGTCAGCAATGCCCAGCGGGCCCAGTCCGCCGAGTCCAGCCGTTCGGGTTCCTCTATGCGCTGGAGCAACACCATCGCGCTATCCGGATGGTCATTCACGACGCTCTCCACTTGCCGAAACAGCGCCTCATGCTCGCCCGCCCGACTACAGGCGAGGAGAAACAGGAGCAAAAGCCCGAAAAGATATTTCCATTGGTTCATCATCATCTCTTATATAATCGTGGACTCATAAGCGTTCGTTTGTTTAATTCGATCTCTTTACGCAAAGATAAACTTTTCCTTTCAAAGGGGAACCATCGTAAAACCATCTCAATGATTCCCAATCCGGCTAAAAACAGGCAAGAAGAAGAAAATGCCCACCACCGACAGGGCCAAGCCACCGATCGTCCCGGCGGCTAACGGGAACCAGAAAGCCTCCTTGTCCACACCGATCAGGAAGGGAACGAAGCCCAATATGGTCGAGACCACCGTCAGGAAAATCGGGACAATCTTCGCGTTCCAAGCCTTCAGATAGGCCGCCAGGGGCGACATGGACGGTTTCCATTCCCGCAGGCGATTATACTCGTTCAGGATATAGATGCTGGCATTAACCGTAATGCCGCACAACAAGACGAACGAGGCGAAACCACCCTGATCAAAATTAAGGTGGAACAGATAGAACGTCAGGAACACGCCAATGTAAGAGACCGGGATCACGAAAATCACGGACAAGGGTTGCCACAGGGAATTGAACAGGATGCTGGTAGTAAAGAAGATGATCACGATGATCAAGGCCAGCAACCAATATTGCCCGCTCTCCTCGCCTCCCCAATAGAAGGCAGTATCATCGGGCCGCGCCGTGTAGCCCATCGGCAACTGGCGATTGAACTCATTCAAGACCCGCTCCTGGATCCGCCGTCCCTGATTGCCGGACCCCACATACTCATATTGCAGGCAGAGCCGGTATTGCTGGTCCTCTTTCACCACCTCCTGAGGGATCTGCTCCTTGGTCATCTTCCCGACCTCCGCCAGCTTGAGGTTTCTCTCCCCAACCCGGACCGGCAGGTTCACCAAGCTCCAGGTGTCATACTCATCCGCTTGCCGCGAGGTCAGGCGCAAGTTCTCCAACTCACCATCCACCACGATCGAGCCGGCAGGGTTATCACGCCCCATCAAAGTCCTTGTCGAGGCGAACAACCGCAAGGGATCGACCGAGGCCCGGGCCAGCCCTTCCGGCTCGACCCGAAAGACAAACTCCTGATAGTCGCTCTTCCACCAAGAGAACCGGGCATTGACCTGGACCTCCTTGATCCTTCGATAGGTCAGGAGTTGCTCCTTCAAGCGCTCCGCCCACACCAACAGCTCATCATAATTATATCCCAGCATCTCTATCCGATAAGATCCGGCATACTCGCGCACGTCGTTACTGAACCCCTGATCCATCAAGCCGAACACGCTCCAGCTTCCGCCGCCAAGCTCGAGCGCCTTGCTGACGACCTGGCTCTTCAGGACATAAGGAAAGCCCGAACGCTCGGCCTCTCTCGTGAAATAGACATTGATCAATGCCTGTTGCGGATTGTAGATCGAGGTTTGGAATTGCCGGATCTCCTTGAAGCCGCTCAGGTAAGCCTCCATCCGCCCGACCAGATGATTGGTCTGCTCGAGCGTCGTCCCGCTGGGCAACGAGGCGCTGATCGACAACACGGTCTCCTCATCGCGGGTGAAGTAACTCCCCTCATAGACCTTCTCGACAAAGAGCCTCAACGTACCACCCAAGGCCTTGTCCACGATGGGCTTTATGGTCTCTTTCCAGATCGGCTTGCTCACGAACTCGTTGTATTTCTCGATCATGAGCGTATCGTTGGCCGTCAACACCCGTTTCTCTTTCGGGTCCGGATACTCTATCTTCTCGGGCAAGAGGAAGACCGGGATGCCAAACGCCAGAAGCAAAAGAAGGCAAACCGTCTTGCGCCAACGACACATAAAAGTGATCTGCCTGCCGTAATAACGGGAGAACCAGACGGGGAAACGCCGCCAGAAACGGGGCAGTTGCCCGGCTTCCCCTTTCCGCTCCTCCAGCCGGAAACGCTCGATCAACGCCGGGACCAGGAAAAGGGCGATCGCCAGGGAGACCGCCAGGTTAATGATAATCACGGCCGCGAAATCCTGCAAGTTCAACCGGATCTTCTCATCAAGGAAGAAGATGATCACCAACGCGCCGATCGTGGTCAACGTCGCCGCCAGGATCGAGAGGAAGGCCTTCCGGTCGTGCCGGTTACGGATGTGGTCGGTCATCACGATCGTGTTATCAATCACGAGACTCAGGGAAATGGTGATGCCCGCCAACGAATAAAGCTGTATCTCCAGCCGCAACAGGTAATAGAAGATCACGGCGACACAAAGATTCACCGTCAGGCTGATCACGATCAGGAGCAGGTAGCGGGATTCCCGGGTGATGACCCACACGAACAGCAACAGGATCAAGATCGTGAAGCCCGTCCGCAAGTAGATCGTGTCCAACTCCTTCTGGATATATTCCGTCGCGTCGTAGCTGACGTGCATTTCATAACCGGCCGGCAAGCTCTCACGCAAGTCGGCCATCGCCTCTTTCACCTGCTTGGCCAGGCTCAACTGGTTGGCGGTCTTCTCCGCCCGGATCGAGAGATAAACCGAGTTTAGGCCGTTGATCCGGAAATAGCTGGTCGGCTCCTCCTCCCGATGAGAGACCCGCAAGACCTGGTCCAGACGGATCAATTTCCCCTTCCTGTTGGCCACCGCAATCCTCGAGGGCTCAAAACCCTCACTGTCCCGATCGGGCATCAGGGCCAAACGGATCCACTCGTTCGTCGACTGCCCCAGACTGACGTTCACGATCCCCAAGAATTCCTCCTGATAATAATGGCCGATCGCCTCGATCACCTGATCCAGGTCAATCTCCAACTGTTCCAACTGATGGGTATCATAGACCAATTGCCACTCCATCGGCGTCGCGCCCTCGACATCGATCCTGTAGATGCCGGGAATGCCGCTCAGCCTTGGCTTGACCCGCTCTTCCGCATACCGCTGGATAAAAATGGGCGAGGCGGGCGCGTTCAAGGTATAGCTCAAAAATGGCCGATCCTCCTTCTCGTCGGGGCGGCTGGCCGCGATGATCGGATAGGACATATTCTCGGGCAAGCTCGGCCAGGTCTGCCTGATAATGGACGAAGCCTCAAAGCGAATCACGTCAATATCGGCATGATGATCCAGCTCCATCGTGATTTCCCCATAACCATTCCCCGAGGTCGAGGTCATCCGGCGAATGCCACCGATCCTCGACAACATGGACTCCAGCTTCGAGGTGGCTTCCATCTCGATTGTCCGCGCGGAATTGCCATACATCTGGAAACTGACCGAAAGCTGGGGCAACTCGCGTGAGGGCGAGAGACGCACGGGCAACAGCGGGACCAAGGCCAAACCGACCAAAGCCAAGCAGAAGAAAGACACGATGATCGTGAACGCGGATATGTTCGGCTTATAATCCATGCTCGTAATCAAACTCGTTAGACAAGGAAAGCCCAGTCTCAAAATCGAACAGGGTCAACTTGCGAATCTTATAATAACTCAACCAATAGTTCTGCAAGGCGGTCACGTAATTCCGCTGAGCCTCCTGCTGGCGATTCCAGGCTAGAGTCAGGCTACTGATGTCCGCCTTACCGATGACAAAGCGCTGCTTCGTCTCATCGTAAGCCATGGAAGCGATATCCAACGCCTCCTCCGCGCTTGTGATCAACTGTTGCTGAACCTGAAAATCACTCACGGTTATGATCACCTCCTCCTCCAGGCTCACCTCCTGCTGCCGTGAAGAGATCTGGGCGATATTCAGGTTGCTCTTGGCAATGTTATGCTTCCCTTTCCGGACGCCCCAATCCACCAAGGGGATCGATATGGAGATGGAAACCAAATCCTGCCGGGAAGGATCCTTATAGACATCCCTGAAGTTCGAAGCTACTTGGTTGAAACCGACACTCGCGTTCAACGAGGCGTTGAACCACGACTCCTTCCGGGTCTTATCCACCTCTTGTTCGGCCTCCAATACCTGTTGGCGCATCGCCAGATAGTCCGGGTTATTCTCGCGGGCCAAACTCAAAGCCTGATCTACCTGGATATCCAGTTCCCTTGGGCGTGAGGGCAAACGTAGACGGATATTTGTCCCCTTCTCCATATTCAGGAATGAGGAAAGACTGAACATCGCCCGCTTCAAGGCGATGTCGGCGTTCTGCAGGGTATTGCGGGCATTAGTCGCGTCAAGCCGGAGAGTCAACAGGTCCGCCCTACTGATCGCCGCGATCTTATGGCGCTCCTGGCCGATCCGATAGAGCGTATCGCTGTTGGCCACGTTCTCACGGGCCATATCGTATTCCACCTGGGCCATCGCCAGCTCGAAGAAATAGTTTGTCGCCTGCTCGCTAATTCCCTCAATATTATAAAGCAGCTCTTTCTTGACCTTCTCGTATTTCAAGGGCTCGATCTTCTTCTCCCAACGGAACGCGTTGTAACCGATCAGATCCTGCATATAGCCGATCCGGATCGGGACCGAGGTGAACTGGTTGTAGGTCTGGTCGCCGAAATAGCGCATATAACCCAGATCGGTATCCACATAAAAGCTACCGCCCAGCCAATCGAAATTCTGCTTGATCTCCAGATTGCCTCCCGCATAGAAGGATTGTTGTGTCCGGTAAACATCGTTATCCGGCTCCGTGTCGTAACGGCTTGTGATGTCGTGTTAATATTGCGCCGGCGTCAGGTTGAGGGTCAGGCTTGGCAAACGCTCCGCCTTATAATTACGAAACTCCCAATAACCGGAAAGATAGAGGTTCCTCGTGCGGAACGCCTCCAACGAGCTGTCAGCCGCCAGCTCGATCGTCTCCCCCAAAGTGAGCACGACCGACTGTGCCCGGTTAATTCCTATGTTTCCGGCCCAGATGGCCAACCACAACAGGCAGCGATAGAATAACTGTTTTCTCATGCCTCTTCTCTCCTATAAATATACCAATAAACTAATGGAATTATAAATAAGCTGACCATCGTGCCGATCAGCATGGCCGCGATCATGGCGATCGACAAGGGCTTCTGCAACTCACTACCGATATCAAATGAGAAAAGGAGCGGCACCATGCCAAAGATGGTCGTCAGCGAGGTCATAATGATCGGCCGCAAACGCCGCCGCCCCGCTTCATGGATCGCGTCCATCAAAGGCATGCCCGCCTTTCGGTACTCGTTTATAGCATCCAGCTTCAGGATGGAGTCGTTAATAATGATACCACAGGTTACCACGATACCGATCGCGCTCATCAAGTTCAACGTATGGCCGCAGACCCACAAGACCAACAATGAGGCGGCCACATCGATCGGGATCTCCAACAGGACGATCAACGGTTGCCTGAAGTTCTCGAACTGGGCAGCCAGGATAAAATACATCAACAGGATGGAGACAAGCAAGATTACCACCAGCTCATTCAGCATCCGCTGGTTCGAGAAGAAGCTGCCGGAGAAATCCACCTCCCAGTTAGGTTTCTCCGCAATGACCTGCCGTGTGGCGTCCATCAACCGCCCGGCATCCTTAACGCCATAGAAAGAGAAGGGGACATACTCGCCATCCTTCCCAGCGGTCAAGGTCTTCAGGTCCTCGGCTGTGGAGACCTTGATAAAGGCCTCCAGTGGTATATAATTCACCCGGCCTTCCTGCTCATCAGGTGTCGTAGCGACCAGGGTTGTCCGCAAGATCTCGTCGATCGCCAGCGACTCACCCGCGACCGTGATCGGCAAATACTGCTGGAAAGAGCGCAAGGTCGCGACCTCGTTCTCCTGGAAAGCGGTCTTCAAGGCCCGCTCCACCTCCGCATAGCTCACCCGATAAAGAAGCAGCTTATCCCAATCGATCGTCAGGTTCAACTGGTTCTCGAAAGCGACACCCACCGGCTCCATACCGGACCGCCGTCCGATCTCGCCAGCTACCGAGCGCAAATAAGCCACGTCGGTCGCCTCGCTCCGGTTGTTCGATCGCAATTCGGCCACCAGGTCGGCCTCGCCCGTGACGAACAGTTTCTCGAATACGGTCGCCGGTGGCGCAAAGGTGAAGACCGCATTCGGATAATGTTTCCGAAGCCACTCGTCGAGCGTCAGGCGCAACGGTTCGATCTCCTCGGGTGTCCCAGTCCGCAGGTAAAGCTCCGCTTCCGAGACCGACAGCTCTTCCTCCTGGTTCAACAGGAATTGTTGTTGTCCGATATAGGCCGTATGCGAAGCGCCCTCCTCATCGAGTAACCGGAACAGTTGGTTAACCCGGTCGTAGTTCTCATCCAAATGGATATTCTCGTTCCAATCCACATGCACGATCAGCTCCTGCTGGTCGATCTCCGGCATCCGGCTCTTGGGCATCTCATAGAACAACCAGGCGCACAACGGGATAGCCACCACGATAGAGAGCAGGCTCCAACGCTTATGACGGAAGACAAACTCAACCCCGGCGTCGTAGAAACGGTCCAACGCCCTGTCGTTCACCATCTCCCGTAAATTCAGCCGTCCCAGAAAACCTTTTGGTGAAGGTAATTGATAGACCAGCTTATAGAGCACCGGCAGCAACAGGATACCCGTAAAATAAGAGACCATCAACCCGACCGTCACGGCAAAGGCCTGGTCGTAGAAGATCGCGCCGGCGATACCGCTCATAAAGACCAACGGGACGAACACGGCAATGGTCGTCAATGTCGAACTGAGCATTGGCGTGATCACCTCGGTCGTGCCGCTGGCGCAAGCCTCCTCCAGGCCCTGCCCCTTCGCCCGGTATTGCGCAATGTTCTCCGTCACGATAATCGAACTGTCGATCATCATACCCAACGCCAGGATCAGGCCGGAGAGCGAGATGATATTCAGCGACATATTAAACAGGTAGAAAAAGAGGAAACTGGTGACGATACTCACCGTCATGCTCAACCCGATCACGATCGGGCTCCGCATATCGCCCAGGAAAAGGATCGCGACAATAAAGATGAAGAGGAAACCAAGCGACAGGTTCTGCTTCAGGTTCGAGATCGTATAGTCGAGCAGTTCGGTCTGGTCGCGCGTGATCGTGAACTTAATATCGGGATAGATCTCGGAGAAATAATCGGTCACCTCAGCCAAAGCCTCCTTCATGTCGGCCATGTTCTCGTCGGACTGCTTGATGATCGAGAGGGTAACGGCCCGCTTGCCATCCGCAAAGGCATAACCATCCGGCTGGCGAGACACCACCTCAACTTGGGCCAAATCCTTGAATTGATAGAGTCGGTCGTGGCTTTTCAGGTAAATATTCCGGACATCATCCGCCGTACGGAGCAACGACGAGATCTTGACATTATACTCATAATAGCCGTCGCGAATCGTCAGGTTGCCCGGCTCCACGTTGTAGGTCGCCAAGGCCTCCTCCAGGTCGGCCTGCGAGAGGTCGGCCATCCGCAGTTTCTCCATGTCGGGCGTGATGCGTAACTCTTGCTCCAGCAAACCTGTGACATCGACCATCGCCACCTCCGGCAACTGCTCGATGCGGCGCTTGATAACGGTCTCGGCGAATTGGCAGAGGGTTAGGAAGGCCGTCTCGTCGCCCGCCTCGCGAAGCGTCAAATTGAGGAAGAACACCGGCACGTCGGTCGCGCTCGCCTTCACCACCCTCGGGCGATCCACCTCGCGGGGCAGATTGTTCATCGCGGCGTCGATCTTCTCGTTCACCTCGATGAAAGCCAGATCGTTATTGGTCCCGAAGTCGAAACTCAAGCGGATCAACCCCGCCCCGTCGCGCGTCTCGCTATGGATATCGCTGAGGCCGGCCACCTGGGCCAACTGCTGACGGATCGGCTTGACCACCGTATTCTCGAGCTCGCGGGCGGAGGCCTGCTGGTCATTCACCTGAACCGTGATCTCGGGAATGGCGATATCGGGCAGCAGGGAGATGGGCAAGGTGAAATAGGTCACCAGACCCAGCAGAAAACAGGCCGTGAAGGCCATGAATACGGCAATGGGGCGACGTAGCAGGAACTGAATCATGGCAATACCTTGACAGGGGCCTCGTGGGCCAGGTTAATATTTCCGCTCGTGATCACCTGGTCGCCGGGTTTCAAGCCCTCGACGATCGTATAGCAGGAGTCGTTCTCCAGACCGGTGCGGACGTAGTTCCAGAGGGCCTTGTCGCCATCGAGCGTGAAGACCACCTGCTTGCCCGACCGCATCACGACCGCTCCCTTGGGCACCACCAGTTGTTTATCCAGCGAGCGGCGCACCCGTACGCGGACGTTCATGCCATCAAACAAGCCTTCCGACGAACGGACCACCGCCTTGACACGCACCAGCCCATCCTCGTCGACCAAGGGATTGACTTCGCTGACCGCCCCGACGGCCACGCGCGTGGGATCGGCGAATGGCGAGATGCCCACCTCGTCGCCCACACGGATCAACGCCAGCTCATTCTCGAGCACCGAAAAGTCGACCTCCATCGCCGTCGGGTCGATCACGAGACAAAAGGCCTCGTCCGTCCCGACCCAATTGTTCTCACGTGAAAAAAGATTGGCGACCGTCCCGGCGAATGGTGCCCGGATCACGGCGTTACGTTCCTCGTAGGCCGCCAGGTCGTAGGCGGCTCTCGCCTGTTCGTAGCCACTTTGCGTACGGGCCAGGCGCCAGATCTCGGCGGGAACCCGGGCCGAGTCCTCCAGCAGGTACCCCTGGCCAATCAAGACATCCTTCAGGTCGAGCTTGGCCTTCTCGAAAGCCTCCAGGGCCTTCTCGGTCGCGTTATGAAGACGGAAAGAATCGAGGCGGGCGATCTCCTGCCCGGCGGCAACCCGCTCGCCATTATGGGCCGACACATGGGCCAGCCGACCGGACACCTCGAAACGCAACTCCGCCCGCCGCTGCGCCGCGAGCTTACCGTTACTGATCAGGACCGGGTTGAAATCGGTCTCGCTCAAGGTCATCACCGTCACTTGGCTGGTCTCCTGCATCAAGGAGGTCTGCACCGTCTGTTCCTCCTCCGGCTCGGATTTTCCGCCACAAGCGCTCAGCCAACCGGCCAAACCAACCAACAAGATCCCAATCACGCCTCTCACTTTCATTTTATCCATAATATCGCTTAGATTTAAAACCAAAACAAAGTTGCTTGCCCCCAAATGTAGGAATTTGACAGAACAAAACCAATTTTATCCGGTGCACAAATCCGCGGAAACAATACACAAACCGAAAAACAGAGAGGATTTCAAAATATTTAACGGCCGGAGCGGATTTGTAATCATAAGAAATGCGGTAAAGCACACGGATAGCACAGATCGCAACAGATGAACACGGATTCATATTTTTGAGGATATGCTGAAGGCCCGCATGAACAACTCTCTCAATTGGATAACAAAGTTTTATACAAGGAAACACAGGGTTGTAATAATCTTATTAGTAATAAAAGAGTTACCCGTTCTATAAATTTGGAGATGCAATTTATCTGTCAAAGATCGGTACGCAAGATTGGATAAAATATATTTGCAGACGGTTTGAAGTTACTGGCAAACAAATCTCTGAAGAGCTGGCTGAGAAGATTTGCCAAAAAGTGGATAATCATTCTTCGTATGTACAACAGTTAGCATGGTTGGTATGGATTCATACGGATAGAGTTGCAACAGAACAAGATTTCGAGGCCGCATATCAGGATATCATAGACCAGAATACTCCGTTATTTGAGAAGCAGACCGAGAGCTTGACAACTTATCAAATGAATTTCCTGCGAGCCATTATAGATGGTATTCACAACGAGTTTACCACACAGGAGGTCTTGCATAAATATCAGCTCGGTTCGTCCGCTAATGTCAGTATTGTAAAACGGGCTTTGGTCAAGAAAGAACTCATAGAGGTTGAGAAACGACAAGTTGTCATTCCTGATCCGGTGATGAAAGTGTGGCTAAAAAGGGAGTTGGGAATATAATGCACAGATGAAGAACTTTGGATAGAATCCTCAAATGGCATAACGAATCAAAATATGACAGTGGTTGAAAGAACTTTTTCCATCGCACTGCAGTGAAATTAGAAATACACTGCAGTGCGATGGAAAATCCACTGTTATGTTTTGTTTTATGGTTTCACCTCAAATGCGAAAAAAGGAGGGGCAAATACACAATGAAGGTGTGTCAAAAAGCACACCTTCTTTTTTTTACGCACAAAGCCCCGACTTTCACAAGCTGGGGCTTTGTTATTCCCTAAAGATTTTGTATCTTTAGGCACAAAGATTTTCACTATGGCAAAGATACATTTTCGTCCTTACAATTCCAACCAGACAGTGCTTTTCCCTCAAAGAATAGATGCGGATATTGCAGAAAACGATCCGGTTCGTATGGTAAACGCTTTAGTTGAAAGCCTGAACCTTGAAAGTTTCAGGAAGTTATACAAGGAATGCGGGCGCAGCCCTTATCATCCCCGAATGATGCTCAAGGTCATTCTGTATGCCTACATGAACAACATCTACTCCTGCCGGAAAATAGAAAGCCTCCTTCACCGTGACATTCATTATATTTGGCTGGCCGGATACGAGAAACCGGACTTCATTACCATCAACCGTTTCCGCAACCGGGTGAAGACGGAAATCAACGAAGTGTTCACCCAG
>USAD01000028.1 GCA_900552415.1 uncultured Parabacteroides sp. | reverse complement strand
CGGTGTTGTTATGGATGTCGCATTGGTTCAGGCCTCGCTCGCGGGCACCCTCGATCATTTGTTCCAGGTTGTAATTGATGTAATCGCTGAGGTTGTTGTCGCCGGCGATGTAAACCAGGACCGTGCGTGTCGAGGCGGGTTTTACCGGATCGTCGTCGTGGCAGCAGGCGTTGAACAGGAGTGCCGCCAACACCAGGCTCAAATGTTGTAGGATTTTTGTTCTCATGTCGTGGTGTCGTGTTTGTGTTGAGTGTGATATTCTGTTTACCAATAAAGTACCAATCCTGCTACTCCGGCCAGGAGGATCATCAGGATCGGATGGATTTTGAATTTCCAGGTCAGGATAAAGGCGCCGGCAAAGATCAGGAAGCTCTTATAGTCGATGAAGTTCTCGTGGTTCATCAGGAGCAATGCCGCCGCCGCGATGAGGCCGACCGTCGCCGGACGCAGGCCCAGGAAGGCCGCTTCCACATAACGGTTGTTCTTAAACTTGACGAAGAGACTCGAGATGATCAGGACAAGGATGAACGAGGGCAGGCAGACGGCGAAGGTGGTCAGGCAGGAGCCCAGAATACTGATCGCCGGTGAGTAACCCGCGTTGTGGATCGCCGTGTAACCAATATAGGTCGCGCTGTTGATGCCGATCGGGCCGGGCGTCATCTGCGAGATCGCCACGATGTCGGTGAACTCCTGCAGGGAGATCCAACCATAGCGATCGACCACGTCGGCCTGTATCAACGAGAGCATGGCATAACCGCCGCCGAAACCCAGGATACCGATTTTCAGGTATACATATAATAATTGGAGCCAAATCATAGTCATGCTTTTTTATTGAGTCCGTATAACAGTCCGCCGGCGATGGCCGCCAGGATGATCCAGGCGGGTGAGACACCACCCAGCCAGATCAGTGCCGCCGCGCCAACGGGGATAATCAGTTGCTTGTAGGAGAGCTTGATCGATCGGGCTGTCGTCAGACAAGGTACAGCGATAAGGGCGACGACCGCAGGACGCAATCCCTTGAAGATCTTCTCCACCCAGACGTTATCACGTACATGGGTAAAGAAGAGGGCGATCAGCAGGATGATCAGGAACGAGGGCAAGATCGTTCCGAGGGCACAGACGATGCTGCCTCCGATCCGTTTGAGCTTATATCCCACGAAGATGGAGATGTTGACAGCGAAGATGCCCGGCAGCGATTGTGCGACGGAGAAGATGTCGATGAATTCCTCCTTCGTCATCCAGCCCCGGTCGACAACATCGCGTTGGATCAGCGGCAACATGGCGTAGCCACCACCGATGGTGAACATCCCGATCCGCATGAATGTCATGAATAATGTCCAGTACATAATGGCCTATTTTCCTAACAATCGGTTGTAAGTTGTCTTGTCGTTGATAATCTCCAGCGCCTTCTGGTAGCTGGGGTTATCCGCGTTGATGATATGGAAATATTCCGCCATGTCGAAGAGGTCGCGGGCGATCAATGCCTTCAGCTGAAGGGCGATTAATGCCTTGGACCGGTTGTATTGTTCCTCCTCGAAAGGGATTTTCTCTTCTTCTGCCATCGTCAGCAGTTCTTGCAGGCATTTCTCGTCGATCTGGAAGTCGCGAGCGTACGTATCGAATTTCTTGTAGCGACTTGACAGCTCGGCCCGATTCGCGTCGATATAGTTCATGGCAACCCGGTTGACGATGCCCGCCGCTACGATCTTCCGATGGTAGTCGGTGTAATGTGCCGTGTCGACCGGGATGAAGACATCAGGCATGATGCCTCCGCCGCCATAAACGGTCCGCTTGCTCTCGAGCGTGCTGAAACGTAGCGAGTCGGGGAAATGGATACTGTCGGCGCTCATCAACTCGCCATGGTTATAGCGTTCGATCAGGTCACGGTGATACTCCTCGATGTTACCACTCTCATAAGGCTTTTGTATGCAACGGCCGGTCGGGGTATAATAGCGTGAGACGGTGAGACGCATCATGGAGCCGTCGGGCAGTGGGATCGGTTTTTGTACCAAACCCTTGCCAAAGGTCCGTCGGCCAACGATGACGCCGCGGTCCCAATCCTGGATCGCTCCGGAGACAATCTCGCTGGCTGAGGCGGACGACTCATCCACCAGGATTACCAGTCGTCCCTTCTCAAAGTCGCCACGTGCGGTCGACTTAGCCTCCTCACGAGGCATCTTGCTGCCTCGGGTGTAGACGATCAGTTTGCCCTTCTCCAGGAACTCGTCCGCCAGGTCGATCGCGATGTTCAGATAACCGCCACCATTGCCTTGAAGGTCGAGTATCAGGTTTTTCATTCCCTCTTTCCGTAACTTCTCGAGTGCCTCACGGAACTCGTCGGCGGATGAGGCCGCGAATCGGTTGAGTTTGATATAGCCGGTGGTCTTATCAGCCATATAGGCGGCGTCGAGGCTATAAACCGGTATTTTGCCCCGGGTGATCTTAAAGTCGAGCAGCTCTGGGCGGTTTTTCCGTTTAACCTTGACGTTTACCTCTGTTCCTTTAGGTCCTCTCAGACGGCGCATGATGTCGGAGGTTTTCATTTTCACGCCAGCGATCACTGTATCGTTTACCTGTACGATGCGGTCGCCAGCCATCAGGCCCACCTTCTCGGAAGGTCCGCCAGGAATGACCTGGATAACGTAGACCGTATCTGTCAGTAGGTTGAATTGGATGCCAATGCCATCGAAGTTGCCTTGCAACGGCTCGTTCATCTCTTTAGTCTCCTCGGGATCCATATAGGTGGAATGTGGATCCAGTTTCTCCAGCATACCGATAATGGCGTCTTCCACCAGTTTCCTCTCGCTCGTGGTATCGACATACAGGTTTTCGATCGCGTAGAGGGCCAATTGTAATTTCTTAGCGTGGATGTTGTTCCGCTGTGCCCGGACGGTAGTCGCCAAGGCCAGGACGATGAGCAACGCGAATCCTAATTTTCTCATATTGTTTCTACTTATTGGGCAATTGTGGCCGTGCCCGGCGGTTTCCTTATTTTTGTTCCGTTAATAATCAATCAATATAATAATGTCTCTTTGGGTACGAATGGCGAGATATCTTTCCCGTAGCGCAGCAACTCGCGGACAATGCTGGAGCTGATGTGCGTATGCTCCGGTTCAGTGAACAGGATGAAGGTCTCGATACCCGATAATTTCCGGTTGATGTCGGCGATACTCTTCTCGTATTCGAAATCGTTGACGGTCCGGATGCCGCGCAGGATGAAGCGTGCGCCTACCTCCTTGGCAAAATCAACGGTCAGTGAGTTGTACGACATGACCTTAACCCGAGGCGTATCTTTATAAAGGTTACGGATCGCCTCCAACCGTTTCTCCAGCGAGAAATAGGTCAGTTTCTTGTCGTTGATACCGATCGAGACGATGATCTCGTCTACCAACTCCAGTCCCCGGGTAACGAGCGACTCATGTCCGATCGTGAAAGGATCGAACGTGCCGGGGAAAAGGGCGATTCGTTTCGTTGGTTCGTTTGCCATGATTTCTAGTGTTTGTATCTGTATTTTTAATTGACAATATCTTCTTCGACCACGAGGTTGTCGATGATGAAGTTTTGCCGTTCCATAGTGTTCTTGCCCATGTAGAACTCGAGCATGTCCTTTACGGAATCCTCTTTCTTCATGGTTACCGGATCCAGGCGCATGTCCTTGCCGATGAAATTACGGAACTCGTCGGGCGAGATCTCGCCAAGACCTTTGAATCGGGTGATTTCCGGATTCTTGCCGGCCGCGGCGATCGCCGCCACTCGTTCCTCCTCCGAGTAGCAATACCAGGTCTTTTGCTTGTTGCGCACCCGGAAAAGGGGCGTTTGCAAGATATAGACATGGTTGCGCTTGATCAGGTCGGGGAAGAATTGCAGGAAGAAGGTCATCAGCAGCAGCCGGATGTGCATGCCGTCGACATCCGCGTCGGTCGCGATGATGACCTTGTTATAGCGCAGTCCGTCAAGACCATCCTCGATGTTAAGTGCCGCCTGCAGCAGGTTGAACTCCTCGTTCTCGTAGACGATCTTTTTGGTTAATCCGTAACTGTTGAGCGGTTTACCTCTCAAGCTGAAGACCGCTTGCAGGTTCGGGTCGCGGCTTTTGGTGATTGATCCGCTTGCCGAGTCACCCTCAGTGATAAAGATCGCGCTCTCTTCTGTCTGGTCGCCTTTTGCGTCGTTCAGGTGGATACGGCAGTCGCGCAACTTGCGGTTGTGCAGGTTGGCCTTCTTGGCCCTTTCACGAGCCAACTTGGTGACACCTGCGATCGCCTTGCGCTCCTTTTCCGAGTCGAGTATCTTCTTGAGCAGGATGTCAGAGGTTTCCAGATTCTTGTGCAGATAGTTGTCAAGCTCCCGTTTGATAAAGTCGCTGATGAACTTCTGTACCGAGGGACCGTCGGGCCCCATATCTTTCGAACCCAGTTTTGTCTTGGTTTGACTCTCGAAGACGGGCTCTTCTACCTTGATGCTGATAGCGGCCACAATACCAGAGCGGATATCCGAATATTCGAAATTCTTGTTGTAATATTCTTTGATGACGCGACCGATCGACTCCTTGAAAGCTGAGAGATGCGTACCGCCTTGTGTGGTGAGCTGGCCATTCACGAATGAATAGTATTCCTCACCATATTGGTTACTGTGGGTGATGACCAGTTCGATGTCGTCGCCCTTCAGATGGATGATCGGGTAAAGAGGCTCTGTGGTCATGTTCTCGTTGAGCAGGTCGACGAGACCGTGACGAGAGAAGAACTTCTTCCCGTTGAAATTGATTGTCAATCCCGAGTTGAGGAAGACGTAGTTTTTCAGGAGGTTTTCGATATACTCCTCCTTATAGTGATAATCCTTGAAGATCGTGTTGTCGGGCACGAAATAGACTCGTGTACCGTTGGCCTCGTCGGTGGGCTGGATTCCCGATTCCTCCTTGATGATGGCCCGGTTATATTCGACACGCTTGCATTCGCCGTCGCGGTAGCTGGTGATCTGGAAATCGCTGCTCAGGGCATTCACCGCCTTGATACCGACACCGTTCAGGCCGACAGATTTCTTGAAGGCCTTGCTGTCGTATTTCGCGCCGGTGTTCATCTTGCTCGACACGTCGACGACCTTACCGAGTGGCACGCCACGACCATAGTCGCGTACCTCCACCGTTCCCGCCTCGATGGTGACCTCAATGGTTCGGCCATAGCCCATCATGTACTCGTCGATGGAGTTGTCGAGTACCTCTTTCAATAAGACGTAGATGCCATCGTCGGGATAGCTGCCATCGCCCAATTTACCGATATACATACCCGGTCGCCGGCGGATGTGCTCCATCCAGTCGAGGGTCTTGATGTCGTCGTCGTTGTATGTCGGCTCCTGTTGGGGCGTCGAATCCAATTCTTCCATGCCCTTATCCTCCTAGTTAAACTATAATTTCTTGATGAAGGCGCGGCGTGATTTATGATGCTCGCGCTTGAAATAATCCCATTGTGCCTGGACGGCCGTGTTCAACTCCAATTCGGGGTTACTCTCGGCATAGACAACACCCAGTTTCCGGTAGACCGGGATCAGGTCGTTGAACAGGAGCGCGTTGACTCCCTTGTTCTGGTATTCCGGAAGAACGCCGGTCAGGTAGAGATCGACCACCTTCGGCTTGCTCTTCAACGCCTTTAGCAGATGGATCCAGCCGAAGGGGAAGAGATGGCCATTCGCCTTTTGCATCGCTTTCGAGAGGCTGGGCAACGAGATGCCGAAACCGACAACCGCCTCGTCGGCCTCACGGATGATCAGCGTCACCAGATCGTAGCGCAGCATGGGGATATACATGTTGACGTAGTAATCGATCTGTTTCTCTGTCAGAGGAGCGAACCCGTAGAGTGGAGCGAACGCCGCGTTGAGCGTGTGGAACACGGGACGGGCGTAAGGCATGATCTCTTTCGCGTTCTTGAACTTGACCACCTTCAGCCCAAGTTTCTTCTTGACGATCTCGCCGATACGCAGGTGCTTCTCGGGTACGGCATCGGGCACGTAGATCTTGAACTCATGCCAGTCCTGGTCTTTCTGGAACCCCAAGCGCTCCATATGTTTCGGGTAATAGGGATAATTGTAGATGGTGGCCATCGTGCCCAGCTGGTCGAATCCTTCGATCAGCATACCCTCGTGGTCCATATCGGTGAAGCCCATGGGGCCGTGGATCTCTTCCATCCCCTTTTGGCGTGCCCACGTCTCGACCGCTTGGAACAGCGCGTCGACCACCTCGTTGTCGTCGATAAAGTCGACAAACCCGAAGCGGGCCCGTTTCTGTTTCCATGTCTCGTTGCTGGGCCGATTGATCATGCCGGTGATACGTCCTACGATCTTTCCCTCCTTGTACGCCAGGTAACTGACGGCTTCGCAAACCTCGAAAGCGGGGTTCTTCTGGGGATCAAGTGTCATCATTTCCTCCTCGATCAGGCTGGGAACGTGGTAGGGGTTGCCTTTATACAGGTCGATGCCGAACTTGACGTATTGTTTCAGCTCTTTTCTGCTCTTGACCTCTTTGATTTCTACGCTCATCTTTATTCTTAGATTTGAACGACAAAATTACATAATTGGCCGGATTCACGCAAATTTGCCACCTCGGCTTCTCGAAGACACCTTGTCGTGTTTGACGACGCCTCTTTCTTTTTTCTTATTTTCGCGGAGGAAATCAAGAAAGAGGATAAAAAGATGAGAATAGGTTCAATAGATTTGGGTGAACGCCCGGTGATGCTGGCGCCAATGGAAGACGTGACGGACATCTCGTTCCGGTTGATGTGCAAGCGTTTTGGCGCGGATATGGTTTATACGGAATTTGTGTCGGCCGACGCGTTGATCCGTAGCGTGAGCAAGACACAGCAGAAGCTGGCCGTATCGGACGATGAGCGCCCGGTGGCGATCCAGATCTATGGACGCGATGTCGATACGATGGTTGAGGCGGCCCGGATTTGCGAGGAGGCACGTCCGGATATTCTCGACATCAATTTCGGTTGTCCGGTGAAGCGTGTCGCCGGAAAGGGCGCTGGCGCCGGTATGTTACGTAATATACCCTTGATGCTTGAGATCACTCGTGAAGTGGTGAAGGCGGTAAATATTCCTGTCACGGTGAAAACCCGTCTGGGTTGGGATATGGATAACCTTATTATTGTCGACCTGGCCGAGCGGTTGCAGGATTGTGGCATTGCCGCGTTGACAATCCATGGCCGTACCCGTTCACAGATGTACACGGGCGAGGCGGATTGGCGATTGATCGGGGAGGTAAAGCGTAATCCACGCATGACGATTCCGATTATCGGGAATGGAGATGTCACTTCATCGGAAATTTGCGCCCGGCGCTTTGAGGAATTTGGGGTTGATGGCGTGATGATCGGTCGGGCCAGTATCGGGCGTCCTTGGGTTTTCCGTGAGGTGAAACACTATTTACGGACAGGCGAGTCCTTACCGTCCGAGTCGTTCGGTTGGTACTTGGATATCCTGAAGCGTCAGGTCGAGCAGAGTGTGGAACGGCTCGACGAGCGGCGTGGTATCTTGCATATCCGTCGTCATTTGGCGGCGACTCCGTTGTTCAAGGGGATTAAGGATTTCAAGCAAACACGGATAGCGATGTTGCGAGCGGAAACCGTGGCTGAACTGTTTGAAATTATGGATAGTATTCCGCAGCGCTTTGAGATTTCAACGCCCGACGCTTGATAAATGTCAATTTATAGGGCTTAAAGCTCTTTTGGTAAGATTTTTTTGAAAAATAGGGCTTTGTATTAATCGATTATGATCTATATTTGCGGTGAGTTTTTTTCATAGTATTTTAGATCTAAGGTTAACAAGTCTTATTAATGGGAGTCGTGAGACTGCGATTAAAGAAGCAAAAAGGCCGTATTCCACTTTCGGAAGGCGGCTTTTTTATTTTGTGCTTATGAATTATAATTTACTTTCTTTGTATTGGCCTTTTTTTCCGATTGATTATATTGCGGATAGGTTATCCGGGATGGATAAGATAGTGCAGGCTTAATAGTTATTCATTTTAATATTTACAGGGATGAGAAAGTTCTATTTTGTTTCATGTCTGATGCTGGGCATGATGTTGGGTATGGGTTTAACAAGTTGTGGGGATGATGATCCGGTTGTGGATAATGATCTGACGACTCCGGAGCAACCAGGTCAACCGGATGAGCCAGATGAGCCGACAACCTCTTCAGTGATGTTGTCATCTATTTCTTATTACTATTCTAACGATAAAATCGATTGCTTGGGTGATTCTGTCAGTTACTTTGCCCTAGTGGAGATGTTGGTTAAGGCGAAGCAGGATTCCGTGGCGAACGCAAATGGTACTTTGGTTATTGAGCTTCTGCCGGGAGAGCGGGAAATCAGTCTTTATGATAAGTCGGATGATAAGTCCGCGTCGAACGTTTTTTACAATCTGATAATAGAGTTGCTCTCTTTGGGAGAACAGGCGCAAGGTTTTGTTTATACGGGCGGGGTTTATGCTGAGAGCTTGTCTGCTACGATTTCGGACGATGGCCATTTGATATCCAGTGGAGGTTCGACGAGCCGACATACTTTCAAGATTTATATTCCAAACCTGGCAAAAAGTATTTGGACGACTGCCGATACCGGGTCGACGATCAATAAAATCAGTTTTGCGGAGAATACCTCTAGCGGTTGTACGATTAACGGGAATGACGACGAAACGTTCAATTATGCCTATAATGGTTACGACCTGACGATCTCTCAGGGTACCGAGGAAAAATGCGCTCTTCTTCTGGATGAGACGGGTACGGAGTTGCGACTTGTCCGTCTGGATGGTGAAGAGGTTACGAATGGGCCGGTTTTTACGCTTGCGGAATAAGATAATATAAGTGGTCGCTTTATATGGGGAAGAAAAATTTCAGTTTATTAGTTCTCGTGTGTTCCCTGTTGGCGTCGACTGTTTCCGCGCAGTGGAAAGTTGGTGTGCAGGCGGGTTATACGAATAATAGTTTATCGGCGAATTCGGGTTATGCTTACGACCGGACCTATGGCTCCCGTGGTGGTTTTACGGTAGGTGTTCCGGTGCGTTATGAGTTTGTCGATTGGTTCGCTCTCCAAGCTGAGGTGTCTTACACTCAAAAAAATTATGAGTGGTTCCGTAATGGTCATTATGCTGATATCCAAAGCCAACTGACAAATGGTTATATGCAACTTCCGGTATTCGCACGCTTCTCTTTTGGCGGTGAGAAACTTCGGGGATTCTTGAATGCGGGTGCCTATGTCGGTTATTGGGCATCGAGCCGGATAAAAGGACGTCAGTCGCAATATTTTTATGGATCAGTGGATCCAGACGCGAAGGCTCCCTATTATTTTGACGAGAAGGTGCCTTTTGATTCCCGTCGCGACAATCGTTTCGATGGTGGATTGAGTTGTGGCGTGGGTATACAATACCAATTGACCGACCGGATCCAGATCCTGGCAGAGGGACGTTATTATTACGGGTTGACCGATTTACAGAAAGAATATATGTTGAGGCAATATCATCGCTATAATAATACGTTCGTGCTACAGGTGGGTTGTATGTTTACGATCGGACGCTAAGGAAAGGAGAATAATAAGTTTAATTAAAAGAGAAAAAATGGGATTCAAGTATAAGATAACGATGGCGTGGCTGATCTGTCTTTCTCTGTTCGCGTGCAGGGAAGATGATCCCGCGGTTTTCAATCCGGAGGATGAGTTGGGCTTTAAATCGTGGAGTGAGGTGTTTGAGTCATACTGGAATGGTATGAATTACAGTTACGCCTTTTGGGATATCGACTCGACCGATTGGGATCAGGTCTATCGTGAGTATAAACCCCGTTTCGAGGGGCTTGAGTTTAAGAATGCTGAAGATTCGTTGAAAGTCAAGGAATTATTTGAGGAGATCGTCGGGAATCTGATCGATCATCATTATGGGCTTACCCTGTTTGATGAGAACGGGAATACTTGGTTTGATGTTCGACCCGGATTATTGGAGATCCAGAAGCGGGACTATTATCATAAGCGTCTTAGTATAAGCGATTATGAGGCGATGATCAAGCATAATGTAGAGATAGGACGATTAACGAAAGGCGCAATATATTGGAATGAGAGCGATAGCCTGCTTGTCTGTTCTTGTTGCATAGACAACAGTATCGCCTATTTGCGTTTGTCCAGTTTCTCGCTTATCGAGCATCTGGGAGAGAAAGAGCTTCAGGCGACAATGGAGAATTATTACGATCTGATCAATAATCTGGAGGGCCTGAAGGGTATTATTATAGATACCCGTTGTAATGGTGGAGGATATTTGAATGATCTCTATTATATTCTCAATCCTTTGATAAAGGAGAAATTTACGTTTGGATACAGCCGTTCCAAGAATGGTATGGGACGTTTGGATTATACGCCTTGGTCGCCTATGACGCTTTATCCTATTGAATTGGATGAGGATCAGGGATCTTGGATCACTCGAGACCTGAAGGATATCCCGATCGTAAGTCTGGTTGATATCTTCTCCATCAGTATGGGTGAGGTAACGGCGATGGCTATCAGCGAGATGCCTAATGGCTATGTCGTCGGGGAGCGTACTTTTGGGGCGCATGGTCCATTGGATGCTGATTTCAATAACTCTTATACGGGAATGTTCAGTAATAGCGCTTTCGAGGTCTATACGTCGACATCCATGACCAAGCGGTTGGATGGCAAGTCGTATGAGGGAATTGGCGTTATCCCGGATGTAGAGGCGTTGTACAATGAGGCGGAGTTCAAGAAAGGAAACGATACGCAATTGGAGGCCGCCGTACAATTGATCAATTCTTTGGCGCATTAAATTGGAAGGCCTGAAGGGGAGCGGATATCAAGTTGGCGAACGGGTTTGAATGTCGCCTTGCTTTCCCCTGCGGGCCTGTTCTTTTACTTTCAGGTAAAGCTGAAATTTTGTCCGAAGGAAGAGGAATTTTCTTTCGAAGAAAGATGGAATTTCCTTCGGACAAAACCAAATTTTCTTTCGGACAAAAAAACAGGGTATTTAAGTCCATTTTCCAATACACCGCAGTGAAATTTCCAATACACTGCAGTGGAATCCAAAATTCACTGTTATGCTTTTTTGCGCACGTACGTACGTGTCGCCTTTCACGAACGTATGTGTCAGCCCGCATGAACGGTCGTGTCGCCGCTCACATACGTATGTATGCGCCGACATGTACTATTGTGTTCGGGGCCTCTTTTCC
Organism: uncultured Parabacteroides sp.; assembly: GCA_900552415.1. GTDB lineage: Bacteria > Bacteroidota > Bacteroidia > Bacteroidales > Tannerellaceae > Parabacteroides > Parabacteroides intestinipullorum. Next base: position 3,777 of record USAD01000028.1, on the reverse strand, counting down.
ATGCCCTGTTTATATCTTATGCCTTGATTATTTAGTTGGCTGAAGATGTGGCCGTTTCCCGTTTATATATCTTGTAGCCGATGATGCCAAGCAGGATACTCATGCACGGGCACGCGATGTTGAAGACACAATAGGGGAGGTAGGCCCATGTGGAGATACCGAGGATTGTCGACTGGGTCATACCACAGGTTGTCCAAGGGATCAGGACAGAGGTGACCGTAACCGAGTCTTCCGTTGTACGGCTTAACAAACGGCTCTCATAACCTTTCTCCTCGTAGGCTTTCTTGAACATCTCGCTGTTGAGGATGATGGCGATGAACTGGTCGGCGGTACAGGCGTTAAGCATGAGACCCGATACGACGGTCGAGGTGACCATACTGGCCCGGCCTTTCATGAATTTAAGGAACACGTCCGATATCCGGCCGAGCATTCCGCTGGCCGACATGGCGCCACCGAAACACATGGCGCAAATGATCAACCAAATGGTATTCATCATGCCCGACATTCCCCGGGTAGCGACCAGCTCGTTGAGAGGCTCGTAGCCTGTCTCGATTTGAGTATGGTCGTAGAAGGTGATGATGAGTCCTTTCAGGTAGGCCATGATTCCGCTCACGTCATCGCCCGCGACAGCCAGCAGGATGTCCGGCTGGAAAAACAGGGCGAACAGGCCTGCCAGCAGGGAAGAGAGGAACAGGACTATGGTCGACGAGACCCGTTTGGCGATCAGGAATCCTGAGAAAAGCGGGACAATCAGTAACCAGGGCGACAGGTTGAAGCTGCCTCGTAAGGCATCAGAGAAGGCCATGATCTGTGTCGAGTCGACCCGCTCGCGGGAGAAACCGGCGATCGCGAAAACCACCAGGGCAATGGTCATCGATGGGACAGTCGTGTAGAGCATATAACGGATGTGCGAGAAAAGAGGTGTACCGGTGACCGACGCCGCCAGAACGGTCGTATCGGACAGGGGCGACATCTTGTCGCCAAAATAGGCTCACGAGATGATCGCTCCGGCAACCCAGGGCGCACTGAAGCCTTGCGCCTGGCCAATGCCAATCAAGGCGATACCGATCGTGGCGATGGTGGTCCATGAGCTGCCCGTCATGACCGACACCACGGCGCACAAGGCACAGCAGGCCGCCAGGAAGAGGTCGGTTTGCATCACCTGAAGGCCGTAATAGATCAATGTCGGGACAATGCCGCTAATCATCCAGCTGCCCGCAAGCATACCGATCAGCAAAAGGATCAGGATGGAAGGCGCTATGCTGAAGATGTTGTTGGCGATCTGCCACTCGATTGTTTCCCAGCGTACACGGCAACCAAAAACGGCGATCGACGAGCAAAGGGCGGTCGCTATGAGCAGGACAATCTGGCTGGCGCCATTCAGGGCGCTGTCCTTGAACAGGACGATCACGAACGCGAGCATCGTGATCAGGGCGGCGAATGGCAACAAAGCCAGGCCGAGTGACGGGGTTTTTACTTCAGGATTCATGGATTGACAGAGGTTTATCAAAAACCGAAAATAATGCCCAGAACGCCGCAGGAGATAAGCGCCAGGCCCAGCAGGGCATAAAAGATACGGGCGCCACCTCGCCCGAGCTTATGGACGAATGTGGAGGCGCCACTCGTGTTAAAATACCAATCGAGATTGAATAGGGCCGCGATCAGGGAGAACAGCCCCAAGGCGATAAAAACCGCCAGGATGAAATAGTCGGCCGGTTCCATCAGTCGTCCATCTCGACGGTTCTGGAGCCGTCCGGATTCTCGGATATGGTCACGTTCACCACATCACCTGGTAATAACTCCTCAATTTTTTCCGGCCATTCAATAAAGCAGAGCGCGCCGCTGTAGAAGTAATCTTCCGTGCCGATCTCTTCCGCCTCACTTAATTTATTGACACGGTAGAAGTCGAAATGGTAAATGAGCTCGCCGGTCGTATCGCTGCGGTATTCATTGATAATGGCGAATGTCGGGCTGTTGATGACATCCTCGACGCCCAGCTCCTCGCAAATCGCCTTGATGAAAGTGGTCTTGCCCGCGCCCATAGCGCCATGGAAGGCAAATACGGTCCGGTCGTCCATCGAGGCGATAAACGCCTTGGCGGTCTCATGTATATTCTCCAGATTGTCTATTCTTAAAGTTCTCATAGGATAAATGTATTATATTGTAAGAATAGTCGCGAATTTACGGGAAAATATGATTATTCCCTTTTATCCGCGATCATTTTTATGGTACCTGATAATGCGGTCTCGCTTTGTCGATATAAAAAAGCCCTTTGTCGATGTAAATGGGCGAAGCTTCTAATAGAGTTGTGAGTCGGGTGGGCATGGAATATTTTCGCGGACATAAGATCAAAGAGAATAAAAGTTATGATTAAACAATGCGATTTCTTATCCGTTTGTCTATTCTTGGGAGTCATGAATGTTTCCGCCCAGGAAGAGGGGGAAGTGACGGAGTGGACGTTGCGGAGCTGTCTGGATTATGCTTTGGCGAATAATATCCAGATCAAGAAGAGCAAGGTATCGCTCCAGTCTGGCCTGGAGGATACGAAAGAGGCGAAGGCGAGGTTGTTTCCCTCGTTGACGGCATCAGTGACACAGGGATTCGTGAATTATCCGTCGAATGGCGTGATCGATAATAACAGCTATTCGGGTAATTATAGCGTGACCGCGAACTGGACCCTGTTTGATGGTGGGCAGCGTTATCAGGCGCTGAAACAGCAGAAGCTGCAAAATACGATTGATGAGCTGAGCGTAAACCAGAATGAGAACGATATACGGATCTCATTGATTCAGGCCTATATGCAAGTCCTTTACTCGATGGAGGCGGTTCGTATCAACGAGAATACGGTAGAGGTCTCGAGAGCGCAACGGGACAGGGCGATCGAATTGCTTAAGGCTGGTTCTATCTCGAAAGTGGACTTGGCCCAGCTGGAAAGCCAATACAGCACTGACCAGTATCAGTTGGTCGTGGCGAAAACCACGTTGGACAATTATAAATTACAACTGAAGCAGTTGCTGGAGCTGGATATTACGCAGGAGATTGAACTGGTCATGCCGGAGTTGACGGATGAGGATATCCTGGAGCCATTACCCGACAAGAAGGTGATCTACGCGACCTCATTGAGTGTCATGCCGGAGATCGAGAGCGGTAAGTTGGCGGTAGATGTCGCTGAGTTGGAGAAGAAAAAGGCTTGGGGAGCTTTCCTGCCGACACTTTCGATGAACGCCGGAATCGGTACGGGGCATCTTTCCGGAACGGATTACACGTTCGGATCGCAGATCTGGGATAAGTTTAATGAGAGCATCGGTTTGACGATCAGTATCCCGATCTTCAGTAACCGTCAATATAAGACCGCCTATAACAAGGCGAAATACGCGTTGACAACCAGTCGGTTGGATTTGGCGGATAGCGAGAAGCAGTTGTTGAGGAATGTTGAAAGTGTCTATTTGGACGCGATTTCGGCGCAAAACCAATATACGTCGGCGACCGAGCGCCTGAGTTATGTGACGGAGAGTTACACCTTGACAGAGGAGCAGTTTAATTTGGGTATGAAAAATACGGTTGAGTTGCTGACCGAAAAGAACAACTTCTTGACGGCCCAGCAGGAGCGGTTGCAAGCGAAATATATGGCATTGATGAGCATCCAGATATTGAATGTTTATCAGGCAAAACCAATAGCTGAGAGTTTTTAGCCACTAATTAATTTATTACTCCACTCTCTTTTTTAGCGTAACCCACGGTGTTGAGCCGTGGGCCCCTTTTTTGAAATGTATAATT
>USAD01000027.1 GCA_900552415.1 uncultured Parabacteroides sp. | reverse complement strand
CGCCATCGGGAGAGGCCGCCATCAGGCCCACATGAACCGGCGTGTTGTCCTGAAGCCAGGCATTACGCATCAGGACATATTCCTTATCATCGTACGAATAGAAGATCTCGACCGCATCGAGCCTGCGGACCGCCTTGATCCAAATATAAGGCACCTTCTTGTCCAGCGTGATCACGCTCCAGTCCGAAGTCTTGTGCGTCACGACAGCACTCAAGTTAAATTTCCCATCGACATACTCGATACCGGCCTTGATATAGTTCTCGTGATCGATACGGAGCATGATACCCGCCTGGTCAAAACGGTTCTTGTAGTCGCCTTTTATCTTCGCTTTCACCTCGAACTCGCCGCCATAAGTGGCATAATAAAAAGGCGCGTCATCGACCGTAAAGCCATAATGCGAAATACGCCAATAGTCGCTTTGTGGAGTAACAAACATCGTGAGCTTATCTCCCTTTATCTCCCAACGCTCCGGCTCATTGAACCAGTTCATTTTCTCGAGCGATTGCGCCAAACCGGACTGGATGGACAAGACAACCAACAAGCCAAATAAAAAAAATTTCTTCATGTCTCTATTTGTATTTTAAATGTTTAAGATTCCGTTTCCAAAGTCTTGATGACCCGACAAGGATTACCCACCGCCAACGAATTGGCTGGAATACTCCTGGTAACGACACTCCCGGCGCCGATCACGCAGTTATCGCCGATCGTGACACCAGGCAGGACACAAACCTGGGCACCGATCCAGACATTATTCCCGATCGTGATGGGATAGGCGTATTCAAGCCCACGGTTTCGTTGCGCTACGTCCAACGGATGACCGGCCGTATAGAAGCCACAATTGGGCGCTATGAAAACGTGATCACCAAAGGTAATACGAGCGCCATCGAGAATGACACAATTCACGTTGGCATAAAAATCCTCACCTATCTCGATATTATAGCCATAATCGCACACGAAAGGTTGTTCGATCAGAAAACGCTCGCCGGTTTTTCCGAACAGCTTCCGGATGATCGCCTCCCGTTCCTCAACTTTGGAGGGCGACAATTGATTATACTCGTGACAAGCCTCCTTGCAACGCAGCCGCTCAGCCAACAACTCGGTGTCGTAGTTCGCGTCATACAACTCGCCTCTCCGGCATTTCTCTTTTTCGCTTTCCATGATTTGCCTCTCATTTTAATTACCTTCGCGAAGGTATAATGCCGCGTCTGAGCGCGCAATGATTATTAATAACCATTTTTGCCATGGATATCGCTCACCAATTGAGTCATGAACTGTTACGACAGGACTTTGTCAGGGAACAAATGGCTCCCGACGAACTGGATCGCTATAAAATGATCGCCTGCCACTATGCCCGAGTGGAAAATGCCCTCTCGGTCCTGAGCGATATGCGCTCAAACACCAGTTATATCTATTATGGCGGTTTCTCGAAGACGCTTGGCCTAACAAAAGCGGGCAAGACCGACGAGGTCTGCTCCATCTGGGAAGACGAGATCCTGAAATTGGCGCATCCTGACGACCTGAAAGGCAAATATTTGGGAGAGCTCCGTTTCTTTCATTTCATCAAACGACTGCCGAAAGAGAGACGTTTTGATTTCTTTCTTATGGATAAATTACGCATGCGCGACGCGGCAGGCCATTTCCTGCCAGTCACCCATCGACTTTTCTATCTGCCGGACACCACAAGCGACAACAGCTTACGCCTGGCCCTTTGTTTGTACACGCCTCAACTGTTCGAACCCCAGGCAACCAGTGTCGCCGTCAACTCACTGACCGGCGAGATGATCGAGCTTGGGGATCGTGATGATTCCCGCCTTCTGTCTGACCGCGAGAAACAGGTTCTCCGATTGATCGATCAGGGTATGACAAGCAAACGGGTAGCTGAAACTCTTATCATCAGCATCAACACCGTCAGTCGCCACCGCCAGGCAATTCTCGAGAAATTGCGAGTAGGCAATTCTATCGAGGCCTGTCGGGTCGCCCGAGCTTTGGGCATCATTTGAAAAAGGGAAATCACCAAGCGGACGATTTGGCACGTCTTGGCGCCCCATGCCACGAGCAACCCAGGCAATAGACCTCCGAGAGATCGAATCCCTCGAGCGACTCTTCCGGGCGCTTGGGCACCACCTCGCCCTCGGCGGTCACGTACACCAAACGACGCTCACCATTGGCGTTTTTCACATAAAAACTCGAGATCTTACATTGCGGACAAAGCATCTTTCTCATGATTCCTTTTCTTTATCTGTTTATATACATACCAAAAAGCGGGCACCAGGAAAAGGTCGGCGGCAATCCAAGCCGTTGGGTCACCAAAACAGACCGCCAGATAACCCCAGGCGGGCACCGCATAAAGACTGACCAATGTACGGGCGATCATCTCCATCACGCCTGAAAACATGGCGAAATTACTGAAACCAACACCCTGGATCGTATAGCGCAAGATACAAAGCAGACCCAAGATCGGGAAAAAGAAGCAGGAGACGTGCAAATAGAGCGCCGCCTTATCGAGGATCTCCGTCTCATGCGGATCAACAAAGAGCAGAGCCAACTGACGGGAAAAAAGCAACAAGATAGCGGCGACCACCAACGCATAAGCGAACATCATCGCCGAGCTGACCTTCACGCCCTGCCAGATCCGTCCAGGCTTGCCAGCGCCATAGTTCTGCCCGCCATAAGTCGCCATGGCAATGCCCAAGCTCTCGAACGGACAAATGAAGAACATCTTGATCCGGATCGCGGAGGTGAAAGCCGCCACACAGGTCGTGCCCAAAGCATTATTCGCGCTCTGCAACATAATGCTGCCTATTGCCGTGATGGAAAACTGCAAGCCCATCGGGACGCCCATCGCCAGAAGCGTCCTTGCCAAACCAGAATGGAATTTCCTGTCGCTGGCCGATTCGGGACGAAGAATCGGGAACTTACGAATCATATAAAAATAGCAGAGCAAAGCGGAAACGCCTTGCGAAACCACTGTGGCGATCGCCGCGCCCATCACACCCCAGCCAAGCACAAGAATGCAAAACAGGTCGAGAAAGACATTCAGCACTGTCGACAAGAGTAAGAACCAGAAAGGAGTCTTACTGTCGCCCAAGGCCCGGATGATGCTGGCCAACAGATTATAGAAAAAGGTACAAGGAATGCCTATAAAGGTGACCAGCAAATAATCGTAAGCCCCATCGAAAATAAGGTCGGGTGTCCGCATCATCCGCAAGATGTCCCGACAATAATAACCTGAGATAGCGGCGATCGCGACGGACATCACCAGAGCGAGCTGGAGGGCGACTGTCACATAACGACGCATCGTCGCATAATCGCGGGCACCGAATTTCTGAGCGACTGGAATACCAAAACCGCAACAACAACCATTACAGAAGCCCAAGATCAGAAAAATAACGGAAGTACTGGCACCAACAGAGGCCAGTGCGTTTATGCCCAGAAATTTCCCCACGATCGAGGCATCAATCAGAGAATAGGTCTGCTGCAGGAGGTTACCCAGCAACAAGGGCATCGTAAAACTAAAAATCAACGGCAGGGCCGGGCCTGTCGTCATCTCTTTCACCTTCGACATATCTTCAACCTAATTAAAAACCTTCTTCTTAAAGAGGGCGTACCGTCTCACCCTCCAGCCGATAACGCTGCCCGCTCTCCGGACAGATCGCCACTCCCGACTCATCGAACGCCAGTCGATGACCATAAGCGCTCACCCAGCCAATCTGATGAGAAGGATTGCCCACGACCAGCGCATAATCCGGCACATCCTTTGTCACGACCGCACCAGCGCCAATCATGGCATATTGACCGATCGTATGGCCACAGACAATCGTGGCGTTGGCACCGATCGACGCGCCCCGACGAACGAGCGTCTGCCGATATTGGTCTTTGCGAACAATCGCGCTCCGGGGATTGATCACGTTGGTGAAGACACAGCTGGGACCAAGAAAAACCTCGTCCTCGCAGATGACACCCGTATAGATCGAGACGTTGTTTTGCACCTTCACGCCATCGCCCAACACGACACCCGGTGACACCACCACGTTCTGGCCAATATTACACCGCTCGCCCACGACGCATCCTGCCATGAGATGCGAGAAATGCCAGATCCTCGTTCCCTGACCGATTTGGCAACCCTCATCGATCACGGCTGTCTCGTGCGCTTGATAACCTTCCATTTATTTATAAATCAAGAAAAGTGTTGGTTTCTTACTCAAGTCGGGCACCTTTCCCGCCCATTCCTTGATTGGACGGACATGAATATACTCGTCCTCGCAAGTTACGTTGGAGGCGATACACAATTTCGTGGAAGGCCGGCAAGTCCGAATCAATTCCTCAACCAGCTTGTTGTTGCGATAAGGTGTCTCGATGAAAAGTTGCGTCTGGTGCTCGGAATAGATCCTACCCTCCAGGCGCTTGATCGCGTTCGTTCGCTCGGCTGCCTCGATCGGGAGATAACCATGAAAAGCGAAACTCTGCCCATTGAATCCCGAGGCCATCAGAGCCAATAAGATAGAAGAGGGTCCAACCAACGGAACTACCCGATAGCCTTTCCGCTGGGCGATCGCCACCACGTCCGCTCCCGGATCCGCTATAGCCGGACAACCCGCTTCCGAGATGACGCCCACGCTCTCACCACGAGCCAAGGGCTCCAGATAACCAGCAACCGCCTCAGGCGACGTGTGCTTATTCAATTCGGCGAATGTCAGGTCGTCGATCTCGATCGAACGATCTACCCGCTTCAGGAAACGACGGGCTGTCCGAATGTTCTCGACTATGAAATACCGGATTCCCAAAACGATATCCCGGTTATATTCCGGAAGCACCCGGCGATGCTCCGTCTCACCTAAAGTAACCGGAATCAGGAAAAGCGCTGCTTGCATAGGATTCATTTTGCGCGAAAATACTACTTTTGCGGAAAACATATCATAAATCATGCCATTTCCTATAGATTTCATCACGAGAACAAAGGCCCTGCTGGGCGATGAGTATAGTCAACTGGAAGCAGCCCTGATAGCAGATACGCCAGTCAGCGTCCGGATCAACCGGGCAAAAGGGACGCAAGCGCCCAAAGACGGCGAGCCTGTTGGTTGGTGCGATACAGGTTATTATCTGCCACGCCGCCTGGCCTTCACATTCGATCCGCTCTTCCATGCTGGCGCCTATTATGTGCAAGAGGCCTCATCAATGTTCCTCGAGCAGGCGATCCGTACCTATGTAACAACGCCTGTCCGTTGCCTCGACCTCTGCGCCGCACCCGGTGGCAAATCGACTCACTTGTCGAGCCTGTTACCCGACGGAAGCCTGCTGGTCAGTAACGAAGTGATCCGCAACCGGAGTTATATCCTCGCCGAGAACCTGGCCAAATGGGGAAATGCCTCGACCATCGTTCTCAATAACGACCCGGCGGAGATCGGTGAAGCGCTGCCGGAGCAATTCGACCTGATCGTGACCGACGTTCCCTGCTCCGGAGAAGGCATGTTCCGGAAAGATGAGGCCAGCGTCGGCGAATGGAGCGTGGAGAACGTGCAACTCTGTGCCGCTCGCCAGCGTCGGATCCTACACGACATCTGGCCTGCTTTACGGCCAGGAGGCTTATTGATATACAGCACCTGTACTTACAACACAGAAGAGGATGAAGAGAATGTGCGCCACATCGTCGAGGAACTGGGTGCCGAGGCGCTTCCTGTCGCAACCGACGAGACTTGGCATGTTACCGGTCCCTTACGTTATGGCAATCCGGTCTATCGCTTCTTCCCACACAAAACAAAGGGTGAAGGCTTTTTCCTGGCCGTTCTCCGCAAAGAGGGTGACGAAGAATATGAGGCAGAGAACGAACGCCCCACAAAAAGCTCAAAGAACAAGGGGAAAAAGGATAAAAAGGCAACCTTACCAATTCCCCAAGAGGCTTGGGATTATTTCAGGGAGAAAGAGAATATCACGTTGGAATGGGACGGCCCACAACTCCGCATGATCCCGACAACGCATAAGTCCTTCATCGATCGAATTCGAGACAAGCGACTGAGAATCCTCTCGGCAGGTGTCGTAGTTGGCGAATCGAAGGGAAAAGACCTGATCCCGTCGCAAGCGCTCGCACTAAGCCAGGAACTGAACCCATCAGCCTTTCCCGACGCAGAACTGACTTGGGAAGAGGCAATCCGTTATCTACGGAAAGAGGCTATCACCTTGCCGGAAGGATTACCGAAAGGCTATCTGCTCATGCGTTATCAAGGTATACCGCTGGGCTTCGTGAAACATTTGGGCAACCGCTCGAACAATCTCTACCCGCAAGAGTGGCGTATCCGAAGCGGCTATTTGCCGGACGAGCCGGCTGGTCTTTAGACCTGTCACTCGTCCGTCGGCTCGTTCTTGCGTCTCAAATAATCATAGATAGCCATTTGCGCCCGGACCTTCACGGGATTCGCATCACGCTTGAACCGGTTACGCAACTCGCCATCGAGACGACAAGCCTTCACATTATCTCTCAGCTGGATTTGGAGGATATCGATGATCTCACGCTTGATGTCGGGATCGAGAATCGGGAAAGCGGTCTCGATCCGGCGATTCAAGTTCCGCTTCATCCAATCGGCCGAAGTCAGGAAGAGATCTTCCGCCCCATCGTTATAGAAATACCAAATCCGCGAGTGCTCAAGGAACATATCAACAATGCGGGTTACCTCGATATTCGCGCTATAAGGCTGGTCGGGCATCAGGCAACAGATGCCGCGCACAATCAGGTCGATCCGCACGCCCGCCTCGCTGGCCCGATAAAGCTCGTCAATCATGCCCGGATCGTGCAGGCCATTCATCTTTAGCAGGATATAACCTTTCCGACCTGCTGCCACATGATCAATCTCCCGCTGGATCATTGTCCGCAGTTCGGGCACCATATTATGCCGTGCAACCAGGAGATGCGTGAAAGCCGGTTCCGGCTGGCGACCTTCCAAAAGAGCGAACAGAGTATCGACATCCCGCACCAGCGCCTCGTTGGCAGTGAGCAACGCCATATCGGAATAGATCTTGGCGGTCTTCTCATTAAAATTGCCCGTGCTCAAGTAAACCAAGTCACGACGACGAGCACCATCGGCTTTCTCCTTCCTCAGGATCAAAGCCACTTTGGCATGCACCTTCAGACCGGGAATGCTGTAGATAATCCGGATGCCGGCCTGCCTCATCCGCTCAGCGGTCGAAAGATTGTTTTCCTCATCGAAACGGGCCTTCAACTCAACAAAGACAGTCACCCGTTTGCCGTTCTGCGCCGCACTGACTAACGTATTGACTACAGCCGAGTTTTCCGCTACCCGATATTGGGTAATCTTGATCTCCTCGACAGTCGGATCGAAAGCGGCCTCCATCAGGAAGCGGATCAGGTAATCGAACGACTCATACGGGAAATGCAACAACACATCCCGCCGCTTCACCGCCTTAAACATCGAACCCATCCCATCGAGGAACGGCACCCGCATTGGCGCCAACGGTTGCTGCTCCAATGATTTGCCCACCGGATTGGGTAATTTGGAAAGATCCTGCAAGTTGTGATATCGCCCACCTCGCACCAGATCCTCATCGGCTACGCCAAATGCGGCGCAAATATCGCGAAGGAAATCCTCCGGCATCGCCTGGTCGTACATAAAACGACTCAACGCCCCGATCTTCCGTTTCTTCACCTTCTCCTTAATATCGGCAACCAGGCTGCCTTTCTCCTCATGATCCAGGTAAATATCGGCGTCGCGTGAGATCTTGATACTGTAGCAACTCTCAATCTCATAACCGGGAAAGACACTTTGTAAATTGGCACGGATCATGTCGTCGATAAACATCAGATAATGCCGCCCATCATGATCAGGCAGCTCAATAAAGCGAGGTACCTTCGAGAAAGGAATCTTCATCAAGGCATAATGGAAAACGCCATCCGACCGTTTTCCCCGCTTCGTCATCCGGACGATCAGATACAACCGCCGGTCGCGAATAAAGGTCCGGATCTCATCCCGCTGGATCATCACCGGCGAGAGGAAGGGAAACACCTCCTCGTTAAAGTAACGGCAGACAAATTCCTGATGGAATGGCTCGACCGTCTCGCTCTGGTAAAGATAGATATTCTGGCGGTTCAACTCGGGCAAGATCTGCTCAGAGAAAATACGATAATAGGCCCGTTGCTGGCGGTTCACCTCGTCGGTAATGGCTAACAGGACCGCCTCGGCTTCGGCACAGCTCTCATCAGAGAAACGTTTCTTCATCACGACCGCCCGATGCTCAGCGACCCGGATCTCATAAAATTCCTCCAGGTTCGACGAGTAGATCGACAGGAACTTAATCCGCTCATAGATAGGCAGACTCGTATCCTCGGCCTCCAGCAGAACACGATAGTTGAAGGAGAGCCAGCTGATATCCCGCTTGAAATAGTGGTATCTATTTTCCATAATATGTTTATCTTAGGCGCATAAATATAAAGACAATTCGCGAGATAAACTTAAATTACGGCAATGAAAATCGGATTACTCTCTGACACGCACGCCTACTGGGACGAGCGTTACGTGAAATATTTCCAAGGGCTCGACGAGATCTGGCATGCGGGCGACATCGGCTCGGAAGAATTGGCGAACCAATTGGCGCAGATCGCCCCGCTTCGGGCAGTCTATGGCAATATCGACGGGCAGGCACTCCGGACCCGCTTCCCGAAGATCACCTTTTTTACGGTCGCCGGCGTCAAAGTCTGCATGACTCACATCGGCGGTTATCCGGGTCGTTACGCCCCGGGCATCCGTGAGATCCTGGCGGAATATCACCCGAAATTGTTCATCGCCGGCCACTCGCATATCCTGAAGGTCCAATACGACAAGCGACTTGATTGCCTACACATCAATCCCGGCGCCGCTGGCAAACAGGGCTTCCACAAAGTCCGCACTCTGGTTCGTTTCGTCCTTGATGCGGGACAAATAAAGGATTTGGAAGTGATCGAGCTGACCGATTGAGCAACAGCCTCACTTACCGTGCCGACGTGTGCAACTCTCCGCCAGCAGGACAGTACTGCGCAGATAAGGAAATTCCTTCTCAAAATACTCGCTGAAGAGGCCGGAACCCTTGTTCTCCTCGACCTGCTTGATGGTCCACAATTTACCCTTGTGACCGACAAGCCGCTTCAATTGCTCCTCCGAGTGGAGACAAAGCGCATAGAGCGAGACGAGATGCTTCACCTGGTCGTTCTCGAACGTATAGCGAATCAGGAAACGCAGATCACGGGCAGCCCCGGGACTTTTCTCGTTAACCAGTCCTTTGGCCGTATTATCGATGCTCTTGCGGAACAGGACATACGAACGCAACGGGTAGTCGAGCAGGGCGGGCGAAACAAACTCGTTATCCGGCCGTTTCACAAGATAGAGCATGCCTTGGCACACCACGACAATCCGCACGACCGGATGATAGTATTTCTTGCGAAGCGAACGACTCACCGAACGGGCAATGCAGCCGACAACCTTCCCGTTATCGCCCAAGACCGGCAACCACATCTCCTTACGCAAGCGCCCCTGCATGAAGGTCAGGCGAAGTTGCTCATAGACAATAACGAACAGACCGATCAGGATTCCCATGACACGGTTCAGGAAATATTCCGTCCGTAAATCGGTCATATAATCCGGCAAGAGCGAGTAAAACAGGATAATAAAGAGATGCAGCGTATACAGGCTCTGCGTCAGTTGTGCCACGAAATAAAACTCGCTCAGCACCGAGCGCATGAGAGTACGCTCATAAAGAGGCAAGTTGGAGGTTCGTAACCTGGAGAAGGCAAACCGACGGGTGAAACTGCAAAAGGCCAGGACAACCACCAGAAGAACTTCGGTGATCAATGGTGAGTAGATGAAAAGGACCGGCTCAAGCCGCAAACAAAAGAAGATGGAATAGAGAGCGAGGGTCAGGGCGGACTGAAGCAGCAGGAAGTGATAGACCTTGCCCTTGCTCAGGAATTGGTACAATCCCAAACAGAGCAAGCAGACCACCACGCCGATGGCGAAGGACAACTTATAGGACAAGTAGTTGTCCATCACCATAAACAGCAACAGGGGCAACAATCCGACCGCCTGATTCTCAAATCTCTTTCTAATCTTCATCGTCTCATTCCTCCTATTCATCAATTAAACAAAAGAAAGAGACATTTGTTTAAAACCCTAAACATGCTTTTCGGCATGATAGGAGGAGCGAACCAGCGGCGCGCTCTCTACGTGCGTGAATCCCTTGCCTAACGCCACCTCACGATAACGCTCGAACTGCTCGGGCGTCACGTACTCGACGACAGGGATATTCTTACGCGAGGGTTGCAAATACTGACCGATCGTCAGGACCTGCACGCCCACCGAGCGTACGTCGTCCATCAGCTCCTCGACCTCATCGGGTGTCTCGCCAAGACCAACCATAATACCGGTCTTGGCCACCACACCACGCTCGGCGATTCGCCCCAGCACGGCAAGACTCGTCTCATAGCGAGCCGCACTCCTGACAAGAGGCGATATACGTTTCACCGTTTCCATGTTGTGCGAGATGATCTCGGGAGCGGCGTCGACCACTTGGTCTACCAACTCCAGCCGCCCTTGAAAATCGGGAATCAACACCTCGATCGTCGTCTCCGGGTTACGCTGCTTGATGGCCTCGATCGTCCGTGCCCAATGCGCGGCACCCAAGTCGGGCAGATCGTCGCGGTCGACGGAAGTGACAACGGCGTGGCGCAGCCCCATCAGGGCAACGCTCTCGGCCACGTTTTCCGGCTCCCTCGGATCGAGCGGCAGAGGCTTTCCCGTCAGGGTATTGCAAAAACGGCAAGAGCGGGTACAGATCTCTCCGCCGATCATGAAGGTAGCCGTTCCCCGGCTCCAGCACTCACCCATGTTGGGGCATTTCCCGCTCGTGCAGATCGTATGGAGGCAATGCGACTCAACGATCCGCTTCGTTTGCGTAAACCGCTCATTGCCTCCCAGCCTTATCTTAAGCCATTCCGGCTTCTTCACATGCTCTACCATCGCTCTTACAGGTTATCGAACAGGTAATTGGACATTTTCGTATAGAGATGGTAGCTGGTGTTGCCTCCGGATATGCCATGGTTGCGATCCTTATAGACGTGCATGTCAAACTGGATGCCGGCCTGTACCAACGCCTCGGCATACTCAAGCGACTGCATGAAATGCACATTATCGTCAGCCGTTCCGTGAATCAGGAGAAGCTTGCCCTTCAGCTCCTTGGCACGGAGCAACGGTGAGGTCGCGTTGTAACCCTCGAAGTTCTCCTGCGGCGTACGCATGAAACGCTCCGTATAAACCGTGTCGTAGAAACGCCAGTCGGTCGGCGGTGCCACTGCGATACCCACCTTGAAGGTGCCGTTACCAACGGTCAGGGCCATCAAAGTATTATAACCACCGAAGCTCCAGCCCCAGATCGCGATCCGGTCCTTATCGATGTAAGGCAGTTCGCCTAAGGCCTGTGCCGCCTCCACCTGGTCTCTCGACTCCAGTTCACCCATCCGCATATAGGTGCACTTACGGAAAGCCTCGCCACGGGCGCCCGTGCCGCGGCCATCCACGCAAACCACGATGATGCCCTTCGACGCCAGGTAATATTCCCAGCCAAAGCTGTAGGAATCGAGCACCCGTTGTGAATTAGGACCGCTGTATTGCGTCATCATCACCGGATATTTTTTGGAAGGATCGAAATCAGCCGGCTTGATCATCCAGGCATTGAACTCATAGTCGGAAGCCGTATGTACCGTCATGAACTCCTTCGGGGCGAAACGATACTCTTTCAAGCGCTCACGCAAGGCTGCATTATCTTGCAGGACACGCAGCTCCTTACCAGTTTTTGTCTCATTGACGGTGATACGCACCGGTGTGTTCGCGTTCGAATAGCGGTTCACATAATAGGCGTAGTTAGCACTGAAAGAGGCAGAGTTGGTGCCCACCGATTTAGAGAGCTTCACCTTCACCCCTTTGGCATCAATCTTATAAACGGCCCGTTGGGTAGGACTCTCCTCTGCCGACTCATAATAAACGGTTTTCGTCTTCTCATCGATACCAATAAAACGGGTCACATCCCAATTACCCTTCGTTACTTGACGTTGTACAACACCGGTCGGCGAGTAAAGATAGATGTGCGCGTAGCCATCCTGCTCGCTCACATAGGTAAAGCCATCCTTCAGGAAATGGATCGAGGTGAGCCATTCCGAGTCAACATAGCACTTGTTCTCGTCGCGCAGGATCAGCCGTGAGACACCGCTCTTCGGGTTCACGAAATACATATTGAAGATGTTCTGCTGACGGTTCAATGTCATGACGGCCAGCTGGTCCTCGTTCTTCGTAAAGGTAATCCGCGGAATATAACTATCGCCGTCTACCGGAACCTTAAGATCTTTCGTATCACGTGTCTGTACGCAATAGGCATGCAAAGAGACCTTCGAGTTCTTCTCGCCCGCCTTCGGGTACTTAAACTTATAATAAGAGGGATAATAGCCGTCGCCATACACCTGCATCGAGTATTCCGGCACCTCCGACTCATCGAAGCGGACATAAGCCAGGTATTCGCTATCGGGCGACCAGGCCATCAGGTTCGTCACCGAGAACTCCTCCTCATAAACCCAGTCGGTGATACCGTTCAGGATCTTGTTCAGCTCGCCATCTTTCGTCACCTGCACCTCCGTATCGTAATCAAACTTACGAATCCAGATGTTGTTGTCGCGTACGAAAGCGCACATACGGCCGTCCGGCGAGAAAGTCGGAATCATCTGCTTGCCGGCAGCGTCGGAGATCGGCTTCACATAGTTACGGCGCACGTCGTAGTCGTAGACCACCATCTTGCGCGAGCGGCGATAGATCGCCTCCGTCTCGCGCCAAACAATCAGGTGATGGCCGGTGCTACTGATCGTATAGCCGTCGAAATCATCAAACGTACACTCACGGGCCGTCTTCGTGTTGAAGAGCGTGTCCACCGGCTCGCCCGTGCGGTACGCGTATTTCACGATCATATCACGCTCCGGGTTCATCGCCGTGTAATACTCACCGTCGGGCAGGGAGCGCATCTCGCCCACCGATGTCTTCTGGCGGAAATGACCATCCACAATGGCCTTCAAATCAACAGGCTTGGAGCCTGTCTGAGCGAACGCTCCCCCAGCGAGAGAGAGCGACATAAACAATGTCAATGCCCAAGTTCTCATGTCTTTATCCTTATTTTATATTGTCCTCATTTACTCGCAACGGGCAAAGGTAGCACAAAAAAGCAAGGAAACCTACGCGGGCAGGCTCGGCGAGCCCCTTTTTTCGTTAAGTTCGCGCCATGACTGAACGAAAAAGATATCGGGAGTTCGGCGACTTCCTGCGCGAGCGTTTCCCTTTCAAGGCGCAGAAGATCGCCATCAACGCGGGCTTTACCTGCCCCAATCGCGACGGCAGCAAGGGTCGTGGCGGCTGTACCTATTGCAACAACCAGACATTCAACCCCGGCTATTGCCAGACGGACAAGAGCGTCGCCGACCAGCTGGCGGAGGGCGTCCGTTTCTTCTCGCGTAAATACCCGGAGATGCGTTATCTCGCCTATTTCCAGGCCTACACCAGCACCTACGGCGAGCAGGAACGGCTGGAAAGGCTCTACGAGGAGGCGCTTTCTTATCCCGGCGTCGTGGGATTGGTTATCGGGACACGCCCCGACTGCGTGCCCGACCGCCTGCTCGATTACCTTGCCCGCCTCTCAGAACAGGTTCTTGTCCTTGTGGAATATGGCGTGGAGAGCACGCTCGATCGCACGTTGCGACGAATCAACCGGGGACACGACTTCGCCGAGGCCGAGGAGGCCATCCGTCGCACCGCCGCCCGGGGCATCGCCGCCGGCGCCCACCTGATCCTGGGGCTGCCGGGCGAGAGCCGCGACGAGATCCTGGGGCATGCCGACCGCCTGTCCGACCTTCCTCTCACCACCCTGAAGCTGCACCAGCTGCAACTGATCCGCCACACCCGTATGGCCCTCGAGTTCGAGCGGCAACCGGAGGATTTCCATCTCTTCACGGCCGACGAGTACATCGACCTGGCGATCGATTTCATCGAGCGGCTCGATCCCGCCATTGCCCTCGAACGTTTCGTCTCGCAATCGCCCAAGGAGCTGCTCATCGCGCCCGACTGGGGTTTGAAGAACTACGAGTTCACCGCCCGGGTGAACCGACGCCTCGCCGAACGCGATTCCTGGCAAGGGAAATGCCGCACGAGCCGATAATTAAAACAACGCTTCTTCCAAAAATATGCCTCAACACGAAAAAAAATCATCCTCCAACCGCTTGATTTTCCCGATACTTATCCCTACATTCGCGAATGACCGTTCATAAATTTGAGAGTTCCCGCAAAACTACGGTCGAGATAAACGAGTATAAACACATAAAAAGAAAAAACATGAAAAACAACCCCCAAAAGAAGATCCTAAGACAAGACGGGTTTCCTATCGGCGCGGAAATGGCGAAAAAACGCTATAGTTCCGCGGGAACTACGACACCCTTTCTTAAACAGCTTATTTTGACGATCTTATTGTTCGCGATCCTGCCCGTCACGGCGCTGGCGGCGGAAGGTGCGCCTAATACTCTTTATGTGGGAAATATGAGTCTTCCTCTCTTTGAAGATTCCTACTGGGCCACAAATGACAGTGGGGAGTTAACACGGGTCAATGATGCCACCGACGATTCTAATGATTGGAATGTCAAATACGAGTACAGCACCGTCACTCTGACGCTGAAAGATGCGAAGATTTCAGGAAGTTTTCATCAATACAATAATCCATTCACTGCCGGGATCTATGCTAAGGGCAGCAGCAGCAATCAACCAGTTGCCCTGACTATCGAACTGATTGGCACGAATACCATCACAGGCAACTATGGGATTTATGTGGATGCACAACAAGGAGAGACAGTAGGCACAAATGCCTCCCTTCTCATCCGAAATAGCAGCGATAACGGCAGTCTGGGAGTATCTGGTTTTAATTACGGAATATATGTCAAAAGCGGAACAGGCGACGCCTCCCTTACCATCAAAGACGCGTCTGTCGTGGCAAAGACTACTCAAACCTCTTCTGGCTACGCTGGCGTCTGTGTGCAGTCCAGCATAATCGCCACCAACTCCCCGCAGCTCTCCCTTAAAGTCAATGGCGGCAGCCTGACCGCCAGCGGCACTGGAAGCAGTGATGGGATACTGTTTTATGTGGGATCGTTTCAAGCCACCGGTGACACTACCAGGCTGACGGTCAGCGAAAATGCGATCGTGGACGCCAGAAATGGCGGGATCAGTGCATCAAGAACTTCGATAACACTTCCTACGCCGACACCATCAGGTGAAAATAGCAGCGGCATCGTCTTTGACGGCAATAGTGGCACTGTGTACGGTGATGTGACCTTGCAGGAGGATTTGGAGATCGGTGAGGGCGAGAGCCTGACCATTGGGAACGGGGCCAGCCTGACCGTATCGGAAGGATCCACTTTGATCAATAATGGCACCATTGATAATAGCGGTACGCTGACGAACGAAGGCACTATTATCCTTAATGGTTTATTGACAGGGAAAGTG
>USAD01000026.1 GCA_900552415.1 uncultured Parabacteroides sp. | reverse complement strand
ATTCGATCCTTTTGATTAATGTACAGTATTCGCTGTGATAGGATTTGTGCATTGATCATTAATCACTAATCATTTAAACGCTTAGGTCAGTTCCTTCCTCTTGTTGTTCAACCAGGATTCGAACCTGGACAAACAGGACCAGAATCTGTTGTGCTACCATTACACCATTGAACAATAGAAACTGGAACTTTTCCGTTTTGCGAGGACAAAGGTACGCGCTTTTTCTTATCCAACAAATTTTCCGGCCATTTTTTTATAAAAAAAGCGTCCTAAGCCCTTTTCTCCCCCAATTTCAGGCCATCATAACGCTCCTCTCATTACAAATATTAATATAAAGAAAAAGGTTGCTTATAAATAAAGCCTTATCTTTGCAAGCTGGAAAATTATTCAATAGACAATATATTAGATCAATGGATCAAACAGAATTATTAGTAGAATCAATTATCGAAGGCCTGCAAGAGAAGAAAGGCAAAAACATCGTTACAGTCGACCTGAATCAAACAACCGGCGCGATCTGCCAATACATGGTCATTTGCGAGGGCAACACACCGACACAAGTTGCCGCCCTCTCCGATTCCGTTTGGGATTTCGCCCACAAGAAAGCGAAAGAGAAACCGCTCTCTATTGACGGACAACATGGCGCCCGCTGGATTGGAATGGACTATGGCACGGTTCTTGTTCATATTTTCATGCCGGAGCTCCGGTCGTTCTATAACCTGGAACACCTTTGGGCCGACGCGCCGGTATCAGTCATTCCGAACATTGACTGATCCAGTGTTCACTTTTTATTATCGTTTTATTTCTTATGGAAAACAAGAAGAACATGTTTGATATGTCTCCCCGAAAAAAGGGCGACAAGCCTAACCCGTTCCGTTTCAATCTGTATTGGATGTATGGGCTGATTTTCGTCATGCTCATCGCCCTTTACATGACCAACGATACGGCCGGCTCTAAAGACCTGGACTGGACACAGTTCCAGAAGTATGTCAAGGAGAACACCTTCAAGGATATCACGGTCTACAACCAAAAAAGGATGGCCGAGGCAACCGTCAAGGCCGACAAGGTAGCGACTGTTTTCCAAGATATGGATCCTTCCAAGATCGGTCCTTCTCCGAAAGTCTACGTGAAAATCCCGTCGGCTGACAAATTTTCTGACTTTTATGACAAGGCCGTTGAGGAAAACCAGATCGATACCCAATTGCGGTTCGAGGAGGGCGAGGATCTTTTCTGGAGCTTCCTGGTCTCGGTCGGACCGTTCGTGCTGATTATCCTCATCTGGTTCTTCCTGATGCGACGCATGTCGGGTGGAGCCGGACCGGGCGGTGGTGGCGTATTCAGCGTCGGCAAGGCGAAAGCCCAGCTGTTCGACAAGGATAACGAGCACAAGGTGACCTTCAAGGATGTCGCTGGACTAGCCGGAGCGAAACAGGAGGTCGAGGAGATCGTCTCATTCCTGAAAAACCCGGAGAAATATACTGAGTTGGGCGGTAAGATTCCTAAGGGCGCTTTGCTGGTTGGCCCTCCGGGAACAGGAAAAACCCTGCTGGCCAAGGCTGTAGCGGGTGAGGCCAATGTCCCATTCTTCTCCCTGTCAGGTTCCGATTTCGTGGAGATGTTCGTAGGTGTCGGCGCTTCTCGCGTACGCGATCTTTTCCGCCAGGCTAAAGAGAAAGCACCGTGTATCGTCTTTATTGATGAGATAGACGCCGTGGGTCGTGCCCGCGGACGTAACACGAGCATGAACAGCAACGACGAGCGCGAGAACACGCTCAACCAATTGCTGACCGAGATGGATGGTTTCGGCTCCAACAGTGGCGTCATTATCTTGGCCGCTACCAACCGCGCCGATATTCTAGACAAGGCGCTCCTCCGCGCTGGCCGTTTCGATCGCCAGATCCATGTAGAGCTGCCCGACCTCAACGAACGCAAGGAGATCTTCGGCGTACACCTGCGCCCGATCAAGATCGACGAGACGGTCGATACCGACTTCCTCGCCCGTCAAACGCCGGGATTCTCAGGCGCAGATATCGCGAACGTCTGCAATGAAGCGGCCCTTATCGCCGCCCGCAACGGGAAAAAATTTGTGCAAAAAGTAGATTTCATGAACGCTGTCGACCGAATCGTTGGCGGTCTTGAGAAACGAACCAAGATTACCACAGCCGAGGAGCGACGCAGCATCGCGATCCACGAGGCTGGTCATGCGACACTGAGCTGGATGCTTGAGCATGCCAATCCGTTGGTTAAGGTAACAATCGTCCCACGCGGTAAGGCATTGGGCGCCGCCTGGTACCTGCCGGAAGAGCGACAGATTACCACTAAAGAGCAGTTGCTCGATGAGATGTGCGCCACTCTAGGTGGACGGGCCGCAGAGGAACTCTTCTTGGGCAAGATCTCTACCGGCGCCTCGAACGACCTCGAGAAGGTCACGAAGCAGGCTTACGCCATGGTGGTCTATTTCGGTATGAGCGAGAAATTACCTAACCTCAATTATTACGATTCAACAGGTCAGGAATGGGGTTTCACGAAACCTTATAGCGAGGAGACAGCCAAGCTGATCGATAATGAGGTACAACGGATCATCAACGAGCAGTATGAGCGGGCAAAACGCATTCTCTCCGAACAGGCGGAAGGACACGCGAAACTGGCAAACGTATTGCTCGAGAATGAGGTGATCTATACGGAGGATGTCGAGCATATCTTCGGCAAGCGCCCTTGGATCTCACGTTCGCAGGAGATCTTGGAAGCTCAAGAAAAGGAAAAGGCTCTGGAGCAGGAGAAAGACAAGGAAAAAGAAGGCAAAGAGCCAACTATTCCTGATAATCAAGACAATAACTCCGAACAAACCAATAACGGATCTACCACGGAAACCGGGCGACAAGATCCCGCATAACCCCACAAACGGGCACAATATCATCAGGCGGCGTGCCACCTTTCCATAAGGAAGGCACGCCGCTTTTCTTTTCTTCTCGCCCAGCACACGCAACATTTTTTCAATCAATTTTCAATTATTAGTCAAAAAGATTGTTATTTAAAAAAAAAATGCACATATTTGAAGCATAATTATGTGGGAGGCTAATAACAATTTAATGCAACTATGATGGAAGAATCAATGAAGAAAGTTCATGTTGAGGGCGGAGATAGAGAGATTCTCTATTCTAAAGCCATAAAAGCGGGGAAAAGAATCTATTATTTAGATGTCAAGAAGAACCTGAAAGATGATTTGTTTATCGCGATAACGGAAAGCAAAAAAGTTCTCGCCAAGGAAGAGAACGCTCAAACCGTTTTTGAGAAACACAAGATATTCCTTTATAAGGAAGATTTCGGAAAGTTCATGGAAGCGATGAACGATGTGATCGCCTATATAGACAAACGTAAATTGTCGATCAACAACGCAAGCGAGGAAACCGGCAACTCGATTGAACTCAATCAGGAAGAGGCCGCGACAGAAGAGATCAAACTAGATATTGACTTTTAGCCCTCCTTAAGAAAACAGCGGCACGCATGGAAGATACGTCATCCAATAAGTGCCCGAATTAAATTGACGCAAGTCATTACAAGTCTAAAATAAAGGGAGTTGCCTGTCATTGAAAAACACATATCAATGGCAGGCTTCTTTGTTGAGGTGCGATTGGAACGACGCGAAATAGCGCATTGACAATAAAAAATTCCCACTAAAACCATCCACCATACAAGAAATTCCCATAATTTTAGAGGTTGTAAACTTCGATTTACTATTAATGAATTATCCAATTTGTCTTTGAATTTTAAATGTTAATACTTCTATGAACAAACAAATTCTCAAAGGGTGGACTAAAACTCACCTGCAGTGGATTGGAATCGTGGCAATGGTATGTGCCGGTTTCCTGACCTCTTGCGTACAATCTCGTACGCCTCAAACTTTAGATCGGTTTACGAATGCCCAACAAGAAACGTTGGAAGGAAACGAGTTGAAAGTAACGGCTGGTACATCATGGCTGGCAGACGGGGATTACAAGAACTTCATCCTGAAGGGCGAAGCCTTGACTGAGCCATCAGCGGAAGCCCTGTTGCGTTTTCATACGGATGGGAAAACTGGTTATGACGTGATCTTCCACAACGGACCGATTGATGGATCCCGTAAAACCGGAAGCTTGGCTTCGGTCCGTAACCTATATCGTTCCCTGACAAAAGATGAGACTTGGTTCCCGTTCGAGATCGCCGTCCGTGGACAGAACATCGAGATCTCCATTCAAGATACAACCGTAGTATGTTACACCGAGCCGGCTCAACCCTACCGCACGGAAGAACATGCCGGACAATTGCTCAGTCATGGAAAAATAGCGTTATGCGGTATTCAGGGAAATGTCTCCTTCCGGAACTTGCAAATCACCCCACTTGCGGATGATGCGCTCAACCCTTGTGACACGATGCCGGCGATCAACGAGCAACAGGATGCGGTAATCCGTTTCCAGCAGAAAGACTTCCCGGTCATTGATTATCACGTCCACTTGAAAGGCGGATTGACAAAAGAGATGGCACAAGCGATGTCGATGAACTACGGTATCAATTATGGAGTTGCCCCGAACGCTGGCGAAGGCGGTGTTGGTCGTATGTTAGCGGACGACAATGAGGTCTATGCTTACTATGAGGAGGTAAAGAATATGCCTTTCTTGTGCGGTGTACAGGGTGAGGGCCGGAAATGGACAGCCACTTTCTCACAAGAAGCCTTGGGTATCTTTGATTATCTCTTTACAGACGCCATGACAATTGTCGATCACAAAGGCCGTCTCTCACGTATCTATCGCCCGGAAGAGGTACATTATGACGGTATTACCAAAGAACAATACATGGATCACCTGGTCGATCAAACAGTGAAGATCTTAACGAACGAACCGGCGGACATCTTTGCGAATCCGACCTATCTGCCTGAGGATATGCAAGCGGATTACGATAAATACTGGACAGACAAACGGATCAACCAAGTCCTAGACGTATTACAAAAGTATCAAATCGCACTCGAAATCAATGCCCGTTACAAGATTCCAAGCCTGAAAATCATCCGTATGGCGAAAGAGCGAGGAATCAAGTTCACCTTCGGAACAAATAACGTGGACGCTAATTTCGGCAAACTGGAATACAGCCTGGAAGCAGTTGAGGCCTGCGGCCTGACTACGGATGATCTTTGGTTCCCGACCATGAGCATTCGTAATACTCGCCCGGTTGTCATTTACAACAAGTTTTAAGCAAAGATCGAATAGAAGACTTCCATTCGAAACGTATAATAACACATCTCAGATTCCACAGCGGCGCATCGAAAAATTCACCGCTGTGGAAATCGATTCCTAACGACACAAAAAAAGCGGATATCAAAACTGATACCCGCTTTTCCTCTTCCCTAAGGAAGAAACGCTCGCGGAGCGATTACTCTGCCGGATGAATAGCCTCAGCCGGGCATGCGTCAGCGCAAGTTCCGCACTCTGTACACATGTCAGGGTTGATTGAATACTTATCACCCTCTGAAATCGCGCCTACAGGACACTCATCAATACAAGTTCCGCAAGCTACACAATCATCGCTAATTACGTAAGCCATATTCGTTCTTTCTTTAATTAAATTGGTTCTTTTAGTTGTTGCAAAATTATATCTTTCTTCTCATTATAAAAATTTCTCCTGACTTTTTTTTCAAAAATCTTCTTTTTTGCAATATCTTTGGCCGTTCGCCGTTAAATAATAAATAAAGCGTAATAGGATTTTGAGACGAATAATATTATTAGTGAGCATGATCGGACTGGCGCTCTCCCAGCTGCTGGACCTGAAAGAGGTGGAGAAAAACCTGCCTTACGTAGACTTGATATGGGCACATCTCGGGTTCTACGTGGGACTTCATTCCCAAGACCTTTTGTTAACAAACAACGGGGTTACACAAAACGGGGAGATTTGGTTCGCGGAGATTCCAAGCTACTCACCAGGATTTAGTGTCGGTGTCATTGGAGATCTCTATCTCAATCCCTATCTTAACCTGCGCTTCTCGCCGGGTATCCATTTCGGCGACAAGGAATTTATCTTCAAGGAACAAAGCACCGGAGAGGAATTCAAGACGAATGTCCGTTCCAATTACCTGAATTTCCCGCTCGACCTTAAATATACAGCCGTACGGCTTAACAACTATCGCCCGTACCTGATTGGCGGTGTTTATGGCGCATTCGATATTGGCCGTAAAAAGGGCAATCCAATATTACTGAAGAATAAGGATTTCGGAATTGAGTTTGGTATCGGTTGCGATATCTATCTCCCCTACTTCAAGCTTTGCCCGGAACTGAAATTCTGCTTCGGCTTAGTCGACCTGCTGGAAAAAGATCGTCCAGATCTTTCGGACCTGGACATGATGAAATACACCAACTCGTTGTCTAAGGCGACCTCAAGAATGGTCATCCTCACCTTCAATTTTGAATAAACAGGCGGATATAGATGTAGGCCGACGGAATCGCCAGCATAACACTGTCAAAACGATCAAGCATACCGCCATGACCGGGCAAGATTGAACCGGAGTCCTTCACGCCCAATGTCCGCTTGATCAACGACTCTACCAAGTCGCCCCATGTTCCGGTAATCACGACCGTAACCGCCAAACCAAGCCAAATATACCAGGCGATCGACGGCACGAGCCAGGCGAAAAAGGAGGAAATGGCGGCAGAGAACAGCAATCCACCGAAAAAGCCTTCCCAAGATTTCTTGGGCGAGATACGCTCGAACAGGCGGTGACGCCCAAGCATCGAGCCCACCAAATAGGCACCCGTATCATTGAACCAGACAAAGATAAATATGGCCATGGCAAAATAGGGGAAATGAACTATCACGCCTGGCGTATCGGGCACGGCCGTAATCAGGTTCAACATGGAGAAAGAACCGGCACAATAAACCTGGGCGAATAATGTGATCGCCCAATTGTTGATTGGGTTATTCTCCTTATGATAAAGCCCGGCGACAAAGACATAAATCAAGAAAGCCAAATAGGGCAAGAAGACCTTGTCACCCATCAGCTCATTCGTGTAAGCGAAGGTAGCGGCAAACAGGTAAGCGCCTCCCAGGGAACAGACCAACCGCTTGATATTCGCGTTCTCATAATGTCTCGTGAGACCATAAAACTCCCACAGCGTCAAGCCCGTAATCAAGCTGAACAAAATCAGGAAATAATAGGAATGGAAATAAATGGCACTCATCAGCACCAACACAAAAACTATTCCCGTTATCGTTCGTACAATAAAATTCTTCAAGACGTAGTATATGTTAAATCGTTTAACTCCTTTGTTTATGACGCAAAGATAGGTAAATTGACCGATAACAGAAACGTAGCCTCGCCTAAAACAGGCAGGCAAGCCCATTTTTGGACATGGGCTTGCCTAGCGACCTTCATTTATTGATAGCTCTCGCCTGTCTCCCAAGCGTCCGGATCATCATAAACCGCCTTTAAGTGATCAATCCAAATCTGACGGACGGTATCATAATCACCCAATCCTTTGATCGCACAATGATCTATACCACCATTATGGCTTTCTCCCAAATCCACTTGAAATCCCATATTCAACAATTTCAGGCGCCAACAAGCATCAGACTGCGGAGTCGCTTGACTATAATCATCGCCCTCCTCTATTCCCCACAAATCGTTATGCGCATGATCGCCGGCAACCGACATGAAAGGGGCTAATGTCACCGTAATCTCTTCCGGTTTCAGGTTATTGCTCTCACAATAGGCCATCAGTTTGCTGTAGACACATTCCGGATTTGGTTCTCCACTCTCCGGCCAAAAGAGCATAGGACCATAATCAACCGTACCGATGAAAACATTCTTGTTCGTCGCCAAGTCCTGCAAGTAACCCTCCGTTTCCGAGTACTTTGAGTTTGCGTTGTAATTAACATCGGGATTACCATGCCCCATCAACAGCAGGATGTTCTTTTTATCCGCCAGTTTATCCTTATAGGCGTCATATAAAACGGAGGCAACCGCCCGACTATCGTTCTCATCATAAATCAGGCAGGCGCCTTTAGCCACCTCAACTGAAGGATAACCCCCAATCATAAAATCCTTCTTCACGGCTGAATTCATCAAGTTCAGATACTCCTCGCCAGGAATAATGTGGAGCGACTGCACCGCAACCCGTTTATAACCAGCCTCACCAATCGCCCGCAACCACAAATCCGGCTGATAACGCTTGATACCTGTCGCATTCTCCACCCGGTTAACACAGGTATAAGAGGTAAACGACAAGTAAATGTCCGCATTTGGAAAAGCTTTCTCGAAATCCTGGATCGTAGCGTCGTAAGTCTTCACCGACTCCTCGAACGTGCTGCCAAAGGTACATAACAGAATCGCCGTGTCGCTCGTCTTCTTGACCGCGACCTCTGTTTCCGCTGGATTAGTCGTCGTGTTGGGATCATCATCGTCTCCACAGGAAACCACTGCCAGGCTGGAGATGCCGAATGCGGTCATCGCCAACCAATACTTCAAATTTCTCATACTGATTAAAATTTAGTTATTAAACAATCCGCTTTATTTCGCGTTATTTTGGAATTTCAAGATCAGAGAGGCATACACTGTCCGACCGGGCGAAGTGGTCGCCCGATGCCTGCCGAAAGGTGTCCGGTCAACATAATCAAACAAATTGTCGATCCCCACATGAGCGACTAAACGCCATTTATCGTTCCTCAGAAGTTGGTGTGACGTATCTAAACGCCACAACTGGAAAGGGTCCGCATTCCCGTCAGTGATGTAATAGCGGGTAGAGGAATACCGGCCGAAGAGGGAAACATCCAAACGATAACGTTTCCAATCCCGATGCCAAGCGACCTTCCAATTGGCGTTATGAAACGAAGTGCCGTTGATCGGCGTATAAAGCATATAGTTCGGGTCGTCCGGATCATCCGTGTATTGGGCTTTAGCGTTGGTATAACTATAGCCGCCAGAGAAAGACAACCAATCAAACGGTTGATAAGCGATCGACAGCTCCGCTCCAAACGAGCGGGCCTTCGCCAGGTTCGCGTAACGCATGGTCGCCTCGATCTCATCCAGCCGATCCTCCGCGCTGGTTGTTACCTCTGTCAGGGCAATCATGTCGCGAAGCCAGTTATAATAGCCCGAGACCGAGATCCGCCAAGGACCATCTTGATACTCGAACCCGGCAGAAACATAGTTGGACGTTTGTGGTTTCAAGTCGGTATTGCCAAGGTAATGCTTCAGCGGACCTCCACCAATTTGGGCAACGTAATCATCATAAAGTTCCTTCAGTGTCGGCGCCTTGAAACCATAAGAATAGGAAGCCCGCAGGTTCCATGCCTCGCCCAGTTTATAAAGCGCTG
Source organism: uncultured Parabacteroides sp. (assembly GCA_900552415.1). Taxonomy (GTDB): domain Bacteria; phylum Bacteroidota; class Bacteroidia; order Bacteroidales; family Tannerellaceae; genus Parabacteroides; species Parabacteroides intestinipullorum. The sequence goes on along the minus strand of USAD01000026.1, from coordinate 6,331 downwards.
AAAGTTTCGGTGTCAACCGTTCGCCAAAAGTCTTATGAAAGACCCAGCGAACACCTGCCGTCAGGTTCAAGCGCTCCGTAACGTTCCACTCATCCTGAAAATATTGCGAGGTAGTATAAACCGACGCATGTTCCACCTCCATCCGATGTGGGGCACGCAAATAATCAGCCTGATGCTCCAACCCGACACTTAACACATGCGCCTCTCCCAGATGGAAAACGCCTTTCAAATGGCCTAATAATCGTTGCTGGGCAGTCTGCAAAACACGCTCTCCAGGATAACGGATGATACGATAACCCGTCTCCTCATCTAAATAATTGGTAGTGGTCATCGCGTTATAATCATAATAGAAACCATACTTTCCGTATGAGAGGTCGAGTGTAAGGTAATCCTTTTCCCGTAACTTGAGTTTCCCGCCAATAGCGGCATCAATATTCCTGTAAAACTGGTCGTAAGAATAATATTTGTAAGGCCCCATCAGGCGATAGGCAGAACGCTGATAATACGAGGCGTCAGCAGTTAGCGTCAAGCGATCGGTAACCTTATAGCTTAAATTCTCCGTGAACGTATAATTGGTGGAACGGTTGACGGTCTTCGTAACCGAGCCATCGACCACTTCATGATGATCCCATTCTTCCGTCGTATTACGCCAGCCATCCGTATGCCGAAGGTTAAATGAGGTGGTCGTATTCAGGCGACCATGAGAGAAGCCGATCACGTTACTCTGCCGCACGTCGCCATAATAACCCACCCGGCTGTTATTCGTCACGCTCAACTTGTCGCGATTCTTCTTGGTGATGATATTGATCACACCAGCGATCGCGTCGGATCCATAAAGAGAGGAAGCAGCGCCCTTTACGATCTCGATACGTTCAATCGTTGACGGATCAATCATGTTCAGGTCATTCTGCCCACCCACGTCGCCATTCATTCGCTTACCATTGATCAATATCAGTATGTAATCGTTTCCCAGGCCATTCATCTGGATACCACTACCCATATCACTGGGATTAAAAGTGATCGAGGCGCTCAGCCCCTCGAGGATATCCGCAAGGTCACGGCCTTGATACTGATCCAAGGCCTTACCGGAAATCACCTCCGTTTGCACGGGTGTTTCCTTCAGGTAATGCTCCGTTCCGGTACCCGTAACCACGATCTCCTTCAACTCGACCGATAGTTCCTGCCCTGATGGCGATAATAAAGTCTGGGCATCCGCGACGGACGCCAACAATAATAAGGTAAAAGGGTACAATAACCTCATATGCGTGTTTTATTTTAGTTCGTAAAATAAAACATCAAGTCCCTGCCGTAAGTATGTCTAGTTCTGAAACTAATGATAGACACTAACTCCTAATCCTGGAAGCTTGGTGTTCGTTATTTATGATTTAGCAGGTATTCTGGCTCTCCCCTGACTGGAAACCTTCCCATTCCCTAAGGAACAGTGGCATTGACGATCCAGTCAACAAAATGGGGATTACAGCTGCAGGTACAGCTCCGGTCTCTCACCGGATTCCCTTACATCAGGCAAAGCGTTAGCCCGATTTCTAAATCTTCCGCAAAACTAACTAATTTTCTCGAAATGCCAATCCTTTTTGGGGCTAAATCAATTTCATTTCTTCTCAAACATTTTCTTCCCTACCAAACAGCATATTCATAAGGACATGAAAATCAACATACAGCAATAAAACTTTCATAACAGACAAAGAAATACCCAATGCGTCCGAAGAAATAAGGATTCGTATGCGCATGAGATCCTTATCTCAAGCTTTGGGATAATTATCTCAAAGCCTGAGATAGTTGTTTCAAGCCTTGATTTAACTATCCCAAGGCTTGAGATAAGGAAGTCTTTTGGTTGGAATTGGCTTTCCATCCGCATCCCTATAAAAAGAGATCCGTATGAAATAACATTCATGACACGACGAACACAGACATCTATCAAGAGAATAATCATATTTCGCCTGAAATTATTACCTTTGTTTGTCAACAAAATCTGTTTACCCATGAAAATGAATATTCCTGAGCGTATCAAATCGTTGCGCGAGGCCATGAGCCAGCACGAGATCAACGCGTATATCATCCCCAGCTCAGATCCGCACCTGAGCGAATATCCGGCGGATCATTGGAAATCCAGAGCTTGGATCTCCGGCTTTACCGGTTCGGCGGGAACCGTCGTCATCACTGCCCACAAGGCGGGTTTATGGACCGACTCCCGTTACTTCCTTCAGGCGGCCCAACAACTGGAGGGCTCGGGCATCGAGCTTTACAAAATGGGTATCGAGGGAACACCTACCATCATCGAGTTTCTTGTCAAGGAACTGGAGAGAGGAGAAAAGGTCGGATTCGACGGAGCGACCTATAGCGTAGCCGACGCGAGAGCACTGGCCATCCAGTTGGAGAAACGGGGCATCGAGCTCCTGACCACTCCCGACTTGATCGGACCGCTCTGGACAGACCGTCCACCGATTCCGGCACAGCCCCTCTTCGTCCTGCCCGACGAACTTAGCGGCGCTTCGGTCGAGGAGAAACTCAACCAGGTTAATAACCTCTCGCACCAGGAGGGCGCCGACGGATTGGTATTGACGGCGCTCGACGAGATCGCCTGGATGTTCAACTTACGGGGAACCGACGTAAACTATAATCCCGTCGGGATCGCCTATGCCTACATCTCGGAAGAGGAGTCCGTCCTGTTTACCCTGCCGGAGAAACTGACCGAAGAGGTGACCGATCATCTGCGAAAGGCGGGTGTCGTCATTGCCGACTACAGCCGGATCGAGGCCTACCTGTCGAAGCTACCATCCGGCCGGACCATCTTCGTCGACAAACGGAAAACCAACTCAAATCTTTTCTACGCTATTCCGAGAACATGCCGGATCATCGACGGCACGACACCTGTCTGCCGGTTGAAGGCGATCAAGAACGAGACGGAGATTAAAGGGTTCCACGAGGCAGTCGTACGAGATGGCGTCGCCCTGACCCGTTTCCACAAATGGCTGGAGGAACAGATCGCCGACCCGACGGCTACCGTCACAGAGATCAGCGCGGCCCAAAAGCTCACCGCCCTCAGGGCCGAGCAATCCTTATATATTATGGATAGTTTCGCGACCATCTGCGGTTACGCCGAGCATGGGGCGATCGTCCACTACTCGGCAACTCCCGAGAGCGACGCGACCTTACGTCCGGAAGGACTCCTTCTGATCGACTCGGGAGCGCAATACCTGGACGGCACGACCGATATCACCCGTACCATCGCGTTGGGTGAGCCGACTGAGCAAATGCGCAAGGACTTTACCCGTGTATTGAAAGGCACGATCAGCCTGGCGAAATGCAAATTCCCAGCGGGCACACGCGGCTCGCAACTGGATATCCTGGCCCGTAAGGCCCTTTGGGATTGTGGCCTGAACTACCTGCACGGCACGGGGCATGGCATCGGCCACTGCCTGAACGTTCACGAGGGGCCACAAAGCATCCGCATGGAAGAGAACTCAACCGTCCTGAAACCAGGTATGGTGACGAGCGACGAGCCGGGCCTTTATCGTGCGGGCGAATATGGTATCCGGATCGAGAACATGATCCTGACACGAGAGGACAGCAAGACCGAGTTCGGCACATTCCTCGGGTTCGAGACCTTGACGCTCTGTTATATCGACACGAGCCTTATCATCGTCCCAATGCTATCGGTTCGGGAGCGAGCCTGGCTGAACAAATATCACCAGATGGTCTACGAAAAGCTGGCGCCTCACCTCAACAACGAAGAAAAGGCCTGGCTGAAAATGAAGACCGCCGAAATTTAAAAGCCGCATGATGAGTAACGAACGATCCATACGACTCACCGAATTGACAGAGACGGACCTGCCCTTCGTGCTGGAGCTTTATAATTATTATACGCTCCACTCGACGGCGGTCTATTTCATCGAGCCGATCACGCTCGAGGAGGTACGGGCCATTGTCCCTGTGGGCAACCCGCTCTACCGGTCGTTTCTCATCCGCGACAACAATGACGAGGCGGTCGGCTTTTGCTACTTCAATCGTTTTAAGGAGAAACCGGCCTTCCGGATATCGGTAGAGGTAACGATCTACCTCCATCCCGACCAAACGGGCAAAGGTTTCGGTGGCGAGGCGCTTTGTCTTCTCGAGCCTTATATCCAAATGGGCGGATTCACCAACGCCGTCGCCTTGATCGACTCGGCGAACGATGCCAGTATCCGCCTCTTCAAACGGCACGGCTACGAGTGTTGCGCCAGTATCCGGTCGGTCGCGGAGAAAGGTGGCGAATTATTAACATTGGAGATTTATCAAAAACTATTCAAATAACAAACTATAAAAATATAAAGCAATATGGCACTAATTAAATCAGTACGAGGCTTCACACCTAAAATTGGCAAAGACACGTTCCTTGCGGACAACGCCACCATCATCGGTGACGTTGAGATCGGCGAGGGTTGCAGCATTTGGTTCAACGCCGTTCTCCGCGGCGATGTCAACTCCATTCGCATCGGTAACGGAGTCAATATCCAGGATGGTTCCGTTCTTCATACCCTGTATGAGAAATCGACCATCGAGATTGGCGACGACGTGTCGATCGGTCATAACGTAACGATCCACGGCGCCAAGATCTGCCACGGCGCGCTCATTGGCATGGGCTCCGTCGTTCTCGACCACGCAGTCATTGGAGAGGGTGCCATCGTAGCGGCAGGTTCGGTTGTCTTGAGCAAGACCGTTGTCGAGCCAGGCAGTATCTATGCGGGCGTACCGGCAAAGTTCGTCAAGAAGGTCGATCCCGAGCAGGCGAAGGAGATCAACCAGAAGATCGCGAAAAACTATCACATGTACTCCTCATGGTATGAGTAAACAAACCATTATCACCAAAAAACAAACAAGCTGAAAATATGATCAAGAACAATTTACTCCTTATGGCCCTCGCGGCGAGCGTCTCATTGACCGCCTATGGGCAACAAGCGGACGGCGGCATCTCACCCGAGATGCTGAAGCAGATCCAAAAATCCTATGAGGGGACTCCGTCGGATAAGGCAATCCGCAACGCGATCAGCGCGAACAACATCAATAAGCTGGCGATAAACAGCGAGAGCCTCAACAACTTCGACACCTATTTCTCCGACAAGGTCGAGAGCAAGGGAATCTCCAACCAGAAATCATCCGGACGATGCTGGCTCTTCACCGGACTTAATGTCCTCCGTGCGAAAGCCATCGCGAAATACGACATGGGTGAGTTCCAGTTCTCGCAGAACTACTCATTCTTCTGGGACCAGTTGGAAAAGGCCAATCTCTTCCTTCAGGGCATTATTGATACCCGCGAGAAGCCGATCAATGACAAGATGGTCGAATGGCTCTTTAAGAACCCGATCGGCGACGGTGGCCAGTTCACGGGTGTATCCGACCTGCTGATGAAATATGGCGTGGTCCCGGCGGAGGTGATGGTCGAGACCTACAGCAGCGACAACACCTCGCGCATGAGCAATCTCATCGGGCTTAAGTTGAAGGAGTTTGGACTTGAGCTGCGCGACCTCTCGGCGCAAGGGAAGAAGCCGGCTGACCTGGAAAGCCGTAAGACCGAGATGCTGGGGACTGTCTATCGGATGCTCGTCCTCAATCTTGGCGAGCCGCCAACGCATTTCACCTGGACCCGCCGCGACGCCAAGGGCAACCCCGTCGAGACTAAAGAGTATACGCCACAATCCTTCTACCAGGAGTTTGTCGGCGAGGACCTGAAGAACAACTACGTCATGTTGATGAACGACCCGAGCCGCGAGTTCTATAAACTGTATGAGATCGATTATGATCGCCACGTGTATGATGGTGCCAACTGGACTTACGTCAACCTGCCGATCAAGGATATCAAGCAGATGGCCATCGCCTCGATCAAGGACAGTACGATGCTCTACTTCTCATGCGACGTGGGTAAGTTCTTCGATCGTGAGCGTGGATTCCTTGACGTGAACTATTATGATTATGGCTCACTGATGGGCACGACTTTCGGTATGGATAAGAAGCAGCGTATCCAGACCTTCGCCAGCGGATCATCTCACGCCATGACACTGATGGCTGTCGACCTCGACCAGAACGGCAAGCCTAAAAAATGGATGGTAGAGAACAGCTGGGGACCGGGCGCTAATGCCGGACACCTGATCATGACCGATCAATGGTTCAATGAGTATATGTTCCGCCTCGTGGTCAACAAGAAATACATCACCGACAAGGTAAAAGAGGTTTTGAAACAGAAACCGACTCGCCTGCCGGCTTGGGACCCGATGTTCGCGGATGAAGATTAATTTTTCATATTAGGAACCTGAATCCTATCGAATGCGGATGGACG
>USAD01000025.1 GCA_900552415.1 uncultured Parabacteroides sp. | reverse complement strand
CAACGTGATCCAGATCGCCCCGCTCGCCTTCATGCGCGGACGGACACTCAACGACGCCATCATTATCCTCGACGAGGCGCAGAACACGACGACGCACCAGATCAAGATGTTCCTGACCCGCCTGGGCATGAACGCGAAGATGATCGTCACGGGCGACGTCACGCAGATCGACCTGCCGCCCTCCACCACCTCGGGCCTCATCCAGGCGATGCGGGTACTGAAAGATGTCAAAGGTATCGGCCGCGTGCAGTTCGACAAGAAGGACATCGTACGCCACAAGCTCGTGCAGCGCATTGTCGAGGCCTACGACCAGTTTGACGCCCAAAACCGCGAGGCGAAAAAGGAGCGGCGTGAGACATTGAATACGGAACATTCCATAAATATTAAAGAATCATGAATAAGGCATTAGTTAAGACAGACTTCAATTTCCCGAAGCAAACAAGCGTGTACCACGGTAAGGTACGCGACGTGTATAACATTGACAACGAGAAACTGGTGATGGTCGCTACAGACCGTATCTCGGCGTTCGACGTGATCCTGCCGGAAGGCATCCCTTACAAAGGCCAGATGTTGAACCAGATCGCCGCCAAGTTCCTCGACGCGACAACCGATATCTGCCCGAACTGGAAACTGGCTACTCCGGACCCGATGGTAACGGTTGGCGTCATGTGTCAGGGCTTCCCCGTCGAGATGAACGTACGCGGTTACCTGTGCGGTAGCGCTTGGCGTGCCTACAAGAGCGGCGTCCGCGAGATCTGTGGCGTGAAGCTTCCGGAGGGCATGCGCGAGAACCAACGCTTCCCGGAGCCCATCATCACCCCGACGACCAAGGCTGAGATCGGCGAGCACGACGCGGACATCTCGAAAGAGGAGATCCTGGCGAAAGGCCTGGCAACCCCCGAGGAGTATGCCCTGCTGGAGAAATACACGTTGGCCTTGTGCAAACGTGGTACGGAGATCGCCGCTTCACGTGGCCTGATCCTGGTCGACACGAAATATGAGTTCGGTAAGCACAACGGCCAGATCTACCTGATGGACGAGATCCACACTCCCGATTCATCACGTTACTTCTATTCCGAGGGTTACGAGGAGCGTTTCGAGAAGGGCGAGCCACAGAAGCAGCTCTCGAAAGAGTTCGTTCGCGAGTGGTTGATGGAGAATGGCTTCCAGGGCAAGCCAGGACAGCAGGTACCGGAGATGACGCCGGAGATCGTCGAGGGCATCAGCAACCGTTACATCGAGCTGTATGAGCACATCACGGGCGAGACCTTCGTTAAGGGCGACACGGACAACATCCTGAGCCGTATCGAGAAGAACGTCACGGAATATCTTCAACACTAAAAGAGCGGAATACCTATGGCAAAACAGTTTGGCTCAGAGAAGATCCTCCCCTACAACAACCAGGAGCACAAAGGCGCGCAAATCGAGCGGATGTTCGACTCGATAGCGGGCACTTACGACCAACTGAACCACACCCTGTCATTCGGTATCGACAAGTATTGGCGCGGGAAAGGTATTGCCTACCTGCGCCCCTTCTCGCCTCGCCGGATTCTCGACATCGCGACCGGCACGGGCGACCTGGCCATCGCCCTGGCCCAAAAACTCAAACCCGAACAGGTCATCGGCGCCGATCTCTCGGCCGGCATGATGGCGATCGGCAAGGAGAAAGTAGCCAAGGCGGGACTGGCGGATATCATCTCGTTCGAGCAACAGGACTGCACGGCGCTGACCTACGCCGACAATACGTTCGACGCCGTGACGGCGGCCTTCGGTGTCCGCAACTTCGAGGACATCGAGCAGGGGCTCTCGGAGATGTATCGGGTGATACGCCCCGGCGGGCATGTCATGATCCTCGAGCTCTCCACGCCCGAGCGTTTCCCCATGCGGCAGCTCTACCGCCTCTACTCGAACACGGTGATTCCCTTCGTCGGCCAGTTATTCTCTAAGGAAAAGGTCGCTTACCACTATCTGCCGACCTCTATCAAGGTGGTTCCCCAAGGGCGTGTCATGACCGACCTGCTCGGCCGTGTCGGCTTCCGAGAAGCCCAGGCGCGCACGCTGACCTTCGGGATCTGCTCACTTTATACAGGAATTAAATCTTAAATTTATCAGTTATGCGAAAATATGGTCTGCTAGGCTATCCACTCGGCCACTCCTTCTCGAGGACCTACTTCAACCAGAAGTTCGAGGCCGAGAAAATCGACGCGGAATACGTCAATTTCGAGATCCCCAACATCAAGGAGATCAAGAACGTCCTGAGAGAGAACCCGGATCTGGGCGGGTTGAACGTCACGATCCCCTATAAGGAACAGGTTATTCCCTACCTCGACGATCTCGACGCCGACGCCCGCCAGATCGGGGCGGTCAACGTCATCAAGTTCACCAAGGGACTGTTTGGCAAGACCAAGCTCATCGGTTACAACTCCGACATCATCGGCTTCAAGCAATCCATCGAGCCGCTGCTGAAACCCATCCACCAGAAAGCGCTCATCCTCGGTACGGGCGGTGCCTCGAAAGCGGTCTACCAGGGACTGAAGCAACTGGGGGTCGGCTCCACCTTCGTCTCCCGAAGCCATAAGGAGGGTTGCATCACCTACGAGGAGATCACCCCGAAGATCATGTCGCAATACACCGTGATCGTCAACACCACTCCGCTGGGCATGTTCCCCAACGTCAACGCCTGCCCGAACATCCCGTACGAGGAGCTGACGCCCGACCACGTGCTCTACGACCTGCTCTACAATCCCGATGAGACGCTCTTCATGAAAAAGGGCAAGGAACGGGGCGCCACCGTAAAGAACGGACTCGAGATGCTGCTCCTCCAAGCCTTCGCCGCTTGGCAGATCTGGCAGAAGTAAAAAAGGGCCATGCTCATCAATACACTGTTAACACGTTATAAATCTTTATTTTATGCAAAAAAACACTTTCCAATCCATCTCATCGCCCTCCTCCTCACGGGATGTATTACCGATTTCATCCCTGAGGTAAAGGGGACGCGCGACATCCTGGTGGTCGAGGGAACCATCACCAACGGCACCTCGATCTTTCGCCTTAGCCGGAGCGTCAGTATCACGGATACCCTGAAGGGCGACCACATGATCACCGACGCGTGGCTGGGCGTGGAGCGCGACGACGGGCTCATCATCCCGGCCACCAATCTCGGCCATGGCTCTTATAGCGTCGCGACAGGCGAGCTCGACCCGCAAGCGAGTTACCGCCTCCGCTTCACGATCGGCGACAAGCCATACCACTCCACCTTCCTGTCGCCCGTCGAGACCGCCGCGATCGACAGTGTCACCTATCGGAAGAAAGGGCTGGGCAAGCCATTGGAGATCCTCGTCTCCACCCAAGGGGAAAAAAAGGGGTCGCCCTACTACCGCTGGAACTACTGGGAAACCTGGGAGATCAAGGCACCCATTTTCGCCAAGCATGGCTATATCGACGGGAAACTGACCCAGTTCAGCATGCTGACCTCCCTCAATACCTATTATTGCTGGGGGCGCGACTCCTCGAAGGTCATGCTGTTGGAGACGACGGACAAGCTGTCGGAAAACCGGGTCGACCGGAAAAAGCTCTTCGAGATCCCTTGCGACGACGAGCGGATCTCCATCCTCTACCACTTGCGCGTCTCGCAAACGCAGCTCCATGAGGAGGCTTACGACTATTTCCGCGCCATGCAGGAGGCGATCGAGCGTACGGGCGACCTGTTCAGCCTGGTCATGTCGGGCGGCGAGAACGGCAACGTCTTCAACGACAACGACCCGGACGAGCTGATCATCGGCTATGTCGACGTGGCCACCACCACCTGGACAGAGCTTTTCATCCCCTACGACTTCGACCTCTACGAGCCCAAGCCGGAGTATTGCACGATCTTCGAGCAGGGCAAGGATGTGCAGGCCTGGGTAGACTACGACAAGAAGACCTTCAGCACCTTCCCCTGCGTCGATTGCCGCACGCGGCTCCATGCCTCGAAAGAGCGCCCCGAGGGATGGCCGACCGATCACTATTAAGCGGGGGCTCAGCTGGGAAAGGGCGGGGAAACCTGCCCTAAAACATACCTCCCGATCGCTCCATATCAAAACATATCCCTACATTTGGACGTATTTATTAACCATATTATTAATCTTTTAAAATCATTAGAATCATGGCAGAAGATACAACTATCCTGTATGTTGACTTGTACGACAACCCATTGACCGAGAGAAAAGGAGATTACACCGGCAAGGTAGCCATCACGGGCACGCTGCGCAACGCCGACATCGCCAGCCGCATTGTCAAGAAACGCTCTGAATACAGGCAAGAGACCATCGAGAACATCCTCAAACTGGCCGACCAGGAGAAGGCCACCGGCCTGAGCGAGGGCAAGACCGTCGTCGATGGCGTCGGGCAATACCTGCCTACCGTCAGTGGCGCGTTCGAGGGCGAGAAGGCCCCCTTCAATCCTGAGATCCACCATCTCAGCGTCTCCTTCACGATGGGCAAGGAGCTCCGCGAGCAGCTGGCCGCCGCCCGGGTCGAAACCCGAACAGCATCAAGCGGCATCGTGATCAACAGCGTCCGAGATGCCCTGACGGGCGAGACCGACGGCGCTATCGCGTCGGGCAGTAACCTGGTGATCAGCGGTGTAAACATCAAGATCGCTGGCGACGACCCCTCGAACGGCGTCTTCCTCACTCCCACCGCGGGCGGCGAACCGATCGCCATGCGTGCCATCACCCACAACAACCCGTCGGAACTTACCGTCCTGCTTCCCACCCTCGAGGAGGGAGAATATACGCTTAGCGTGACCACGCAGTTCTCCCGTAGCACCATGTTGAAAGAACCTCGTACCTACGTTTTCCCCATTACACTTACCGTTAATGCGGACGAAGGAGGCGGAACGCCTGGCGGAGTCTGAAAATGACAGACTGGGACGGTGTGCCCCACAAAGGTAAAGCACACTGATCACACGGATATAAACGAGATGGACACGTTTTTTTCATTGAAAACCAATAAATAATCTGTGCTCCCGACGAACCCTAGGGACCGCGACCGACGCAACCGAGAGACTGAGGACGACGCAACCGAGAGACTGAGGACGACGCAACCGAGAGACTGAGATCGACGCAACCGAAAGAAATCCCGCAAATACAAATGCCACCAAAAGAAACTCCCAAAAGGGAGTTATTTAATTTTTTCTTCCTACATTCGTGAATTGTTTGGTTTAGGGGGCCTATCCGGTCCCCCGCAATTTATGGAGAATGGAGAGATGAAAAGACTATTATTCTTGTTAACCTTGTGTTTATTTAGTACATTACTTTATGCCGCACCAACCGACTTCCGTATCAAAGGTTATCTGGTTGACGCGAAAAACGGGGCGGCTATCGACTTCGCGGATGTGCTTTTGTTCCAGCGTGACCGCACAACACCAATTGCCCAAACCATCCCCGACGGACAAGGGCAATTCCTTTTCTCGCAAGTGCCAAACGGGACTTACACGTTGATGGTGCGCCTTGTCGGATATGATATTTACGCCTCCAAACCTTTCGAGCTCAAAGAGGCGTCACGTATCGACTTAGGGAAAATCAATATGACACCTCTTGAGGTGGGACTTTCGGAAGTAGAGGTCGTAGCCGACAAGCGGCAGCTCATCTATAAACTCGACAAGAAAGTGGTCGAGGCCTCTTCCAACCTCATGGGCGACGGAGGTTCCGCTGTCGACGTGCTTGAGAACACGCCATCCGTCCGGGTCGATGCCAACGGCGACATCACTTTCCGGGGCAGCTCAGGCTTCCTGGTCTATGTAGATGGCAAACCCAGTGTCTTCTCAGGCACTCAAGCGCTTGAGCAGGTTCCTGCCGGGCAGATCGAGAATATTGAGATTATCACGACTCCCTCCGCTAAGCACGATACGGAAGGCGAGGTCGGTATCATCAACATCATCACCAAAAAGCACTTTCTGAAAGGGTTGAGTGGAATGGTCAATCTCTCCGGTAGTACCTGGCTTACACGACGGGCCGATTTCCTCATCAACCAACAGAATAACCATTCCCGTTGGTTCCTGGGCGGACAATGGGCCGACAAGCTCAGTAAGAGTGAGCATGTCCTTAAAAGCACCACTTACCGTGAAGAAGATACCTATGCGCTCGACGCCGATGGCCCACAAGAGGGTAACCGCTTCAACTATTCGTTAAAAGGAGGCTGGAGTCTGGAATTACCCATGACAACTTTCGAGATCAACGCCGAGGGTGGGCATGGTGGACGTACACACAATGGCGACATGATCTACCGTGAGACACGGACCCTGGGCGGAAACGCTCCCGTCACGGCAGTCTATAACAACAACAATGACTTTGAGAATTCCGAGGATTTCGGGCAAGGCAGTATCGCCGCCAAACACCGTTTCAATGATAAGGGACACCAGATAGCGGCATCACTCTATTTCAAGTATGGTGGCAACTCCCTGGAATATTCCTTCAACGAGTTGACCGATATGCAGGGAAAACGGGCTGATGGCATGTGTTATTACGAGGCGGAATTCCGGAATACCTGGCGAGCGAACCTGGATTATACGCTTCCTATCTCTGAGAAAAGCAAGCTGGAAGCCGGCTATCAATATTATTCCTATTTCGAGGATGGCGACTATGAGATGGAATGGTGGAACCCGGAAAGCGGCGAGTTCGAGAAACAGCCGGAGGCATACAATACCTTCTTTTTCAGGGAGGCTATCAATTCCATATACGCGATCTACTCCGGCACGTGGAACCGCTTCGACGCACAGATCGGCTTACGGGGCGAACATACCATGACAAAGTTGCTCTCGTCCATTCCCGACGCAAGCCGTATCAACAAACGTTTCGAGGTTTTTCCATCGTTACACCTGGGTTATAGCCTGCCACGTGAACAGAAGATCTTACTGGCCTATTCCTACAGGACAACCCGCCCGCAACTCTGGTTCATGGAGCCGTACCTCACCTACAACGATTTCTACTCCGCCGTGATCGGTAACCCCGATATCCGTCCGGAATACATCCACTCGATGGAGATGAACTACCAGAAAGCCTTTGGCGAGAACAGCTTCTCGGCAACCCTTTTCCACCGTTTCAGGAAAGATAAGGTAGAACGCCTGAGAGTACCTTATGAAGGAGCTGTTACGCTCGACTCAATGGCGAATGTGGGCCGCGACTACTCAACCGGTCTTGAGGTTAGCCTCAACCTTCACCCGACCCGCTGGTGGAACACGACCCTCAATGGTAACATCTACCATTACAAGGTAGTCAACGAATTGGCCGCCGGCGGCAAGCATGCCTCCAGCACCAACTACGATTTCCTTTGGAACAACCTCTTTACCCTAGGAAAATATACCCGCCTGCAGTTAGATGGTAGTTTTGTGGGCCCGTCCGTTACGACACAGGGCAAAAGCGACGCTTACTGGTACGCGAACGTGGCTGTCCGGCAACAACTGTTCAACCGACGCCTGACGGCGACTCTGGCCTTCAAGGATGTCTTCCGGTCGGCCCGTTATATCAACGACATCCAGACAGCCGACTTAAGCATGTACACCAAGATTCGTCCCAAATATCCTCAGATCCTGTTAACTGTCAGCTATACGTTCAACAGTTTCAAGGCGAAACCGACGCAGGAAAAAGAGGATCGGAACGAACTCTTCGAAGGTATCAAATAAAAAACAAGAATGACGTAATATAGATCATATAAATGGAACAAGCGATTCAATTAAACGAACACAACAAGCAGGAATTTCCACCCATGCATACCTGCGAGCATATTGTCAATGGGACCATGGTGAAACTTTTCGGATGTGGACGGGCCGTATCCGCCCATATCGAGCGCAAAAAGAGCAAGCTGGACTTCAATTTACCCCAATGCCCCACAGAAGAGGAGATCAAACGTATTGAGGAGACTGTCAACGAGGTGATCAACCGGCATTTGGATATTAGCGTAGAATTCATAACGCAAGAGGAGGCTCAAGGCCGCTTTGACCTGAAGCGTTTGCCGGAAGGCGCGTCGGATACGGTGCGTGTCGTCCATGTCGGCGATTACGACGAATGTCTCTGTATCGGCGCTCACGTGAAGAATACCGCTGAGATCGGGACATTCAAGATCATCAGTTACGACTATAAAGAGGGCATTTTCCGTATGCGCTTCAAATTAATCGAGAATAAATAGAAGTCCATCACGACTGGGATTATTAAAGAGCCACGACAGGCATTATTCACCCTTAACAATGGGCATCATTAAGGGGTAATAATCCCAGCTAAAATGTCCGAAGAAAACGAAATTTTCTTTCGAAGGAAAATTGAATTTCCTTCGGACAAAACGCGAATCCCCTTCGGACAAAATTTTCGGTTGACACGAATCCACAAAAAAAGGCCAACCCAGTCCCAATGCAACACATTAAGACCGGTTGGCCAACAATATAATTCCCCCCAAAACGCCTATTCGTTTATCCAGGCATTCACGATTTCGGCCACATAAACGAGATGTAACCCGCCATTCGTTTCATTATACCATCGGGCACAAATCTCAGGAGCCAGGAAGGCATCCTCACGCAGCTCCGAACGATAGAGCGTCCGGCATTCTAACGTGAGACGGGATTCCTCAAAATAGGGATTCCCATTATCCGTGAACAACGGATGCAATCCAGTAGCAGCCACCTTATCAATATCACGCCCGGACTTGGAACCACAAATCGCAAGCGCCGCTATATGCGCCTCCCCAAGCAAAGAGAGCGTGAACTCGCCACGATTATCGACAAACTCGCGGGTATAACGCTCTGGTCGGATAAAGACAAAGACAACCGGCTTGTGCCA
Organism: uncultured Parabacteroides sp.; assembly: GCA_900552415.1. Lineage (GTDB taxonomy): Bacteria > Bacteroidota > Bacteroidia > Bacteroidales > Tannerellaceae > Parabacteroides > Parabacteroides intestinipullorum. The sequence continues at coordinate 7,207 of USAD01000025.1, read as the reverse complement.
CAAGTAACCAACGCCGCCCCAATTGGCAGTCATCATGTTAAACTTCTCCCGGTCGCCGGCGCTTACCAGCATCCACTCCTTACTGATTATCCCGATAAAATTATCGGTCAACTGACTCGGATCAATCGCTTTCATTTCTTTATCTCAATTTAATCATTACCCAACAACTCCAACAACATGGACAGGGCCGCCTCTGCCGACGAACGGATATTGCCCAACCGATCGCCTTCAAAATGGAAACAAGCGGAACGGACACGCTCCCCATGGCAAGCAGCGATCCAAACGGTCCCAACCGGTTTGGCAGGTGTTCCGCCTCCAGGCCCGGCGATACCTGACGTGGCTACAGCGCAATCACAACCCAATACACGAGTAGCGCCCTGGGCCATCTGCTCAACCACGGCCTGGCTAACTGCCCCATAACGATCCAAGGCCTCAGATGATACGCCCAAGACCTGATGCTTTACCTCATTCGTATAAGAAACGACGCCACCGACGAAATAAGCGGAACTGCCCGCCACGGAGGTCATCAAACTGGCGATCTTGCCTCCCGTACAACTCTCGGCCGTGCCCATTGTCAGCCCTTTCCGCAACAAGAGTTGTCCCAAACGAACCTCCAAAGATTCCCCGGCCTCGATATTCTTATTCTCCATAACTTTCTTTTTCAAATACGCTCATACGATCTTGATATCCAAATGAGCGAGCAAACCACTCAAACCCGCCTCGGGGAAAACGGCTTTCCTCAGCCGGCATCGCCCCGGGTTAATCACAAAATTATAAGAGGTCGAGAAATCAGCCCCTTCCAGGTTTGTCCCATCGAACAGGGTTCGCTCCAAATCGCAACGCTCGAACAAACCGCCCGATAAATCCGCCCCATCGAAAGCCGCCTCAAAAAGACGACATTCCTGAAAGCGACTCTTCCGCAGCCGGACACCCGAGAAATTGGCATAATCCATCCGTGACCTCACAAAAGAGAGATCAGAGGAAAAGGGCTTCAGGCCCGAGAAATCCGTTCCCATCAACTTACAATCCGTAAAACGAATCTCCCTCAAGGTATTCCGGAACTTGGTCATCGAAAAATTACAGGCCTGAAACTCACAACGCTCAAAAAGCGGCTCACGAAAAAGGACTTCCGAGAAATCGCATGAGACAAACCGGCAATCATAAAACTCCTCCTCACCCGTCAGCGAGGAAAAATCGACCTTCTCGAAACACCTATTCTCCGTCATGATCCCTCAATCTCCGTCCATCCATCAAATGACAACTCTCGAGAATGGTGCCGCGTCCATCGGACAGAAATCCCGATCCAAGAACTTATAATAACCGGTAATGGCCACCATTGCCGCATTATCGGTCGTAAAGGAGAATTTCGGGATATGCACCTTCCAGCCATAACGCTTAGCGTGATCCAGGAACGCGTCGCGCAAACCGGAGTTTGCCGACACACCTCCAGCCACAGCCACCTCCTTAATACCTAAGTCCTTGGCAGCCTTGCGTAATTTTGACATCAGGATATCGATCACCGTCGCCTGAAGCGAAGCGCAAAGATCCTGCTTATTCTTCTCAATGAAATCCGGATCCTCTTTCAGATGATCACGCAGCGTATAAAGGAACGAAGTCTTCAATCCGCTGAAGCTGTAATCATAACCCGGAATGTGAGGCTTGCTAAAGGCAAAAGCATGAGGATTTCCCTCATTCGCCAACCGGTTGACAACCGGTCCACCCGGATAACCCAATCCCATAACCTTAGCGCACTTATCAAAAGCCTCGCCCGCGGCATCGTCGATCGTCTGGCCGATCACCTCCATATCGTTGTAAGCTTTAACCTTGATGATCTGCGAGTTGCCTCCTGAAACCAAAAGGCAGAGGAAAGGGAACTTCGGAGCATGATCATCCTCGGGACTCTCCTTGATGAAATGCGCCAACACATGCGCCTGAAGATGATTCACCTCGATCATCGGAATGCCCAAGGATGCGGCAAATCCCTTAGCGAATGATGTCCCGACCAACAAGGAACCCATCAATCCCGGGCCACGCGTGAAGGCGACCGCGCTTAATTCCGACTTATCAATACCTGCCCGTTTGATCGCCTCCGAGACAACCGGGATTATATTCTGCTGATGCGCCCTCGAAGCCAACTCCGGCACGACACCTCCATAAGCCTCGTGCACCGCCTGGCTCGCGATGACATTCGATAACATCACACCGTCACGAATCACCGAAGCCGATGTATCATCGCATGACGATTCGATTCCCAATATAGTAACCGTACTCATAACACTAACTCTATTTTTACGCGAATTAACGAATAATGCGGCTATATTATCGTAGTTTCGCACATAAGAATTGTTGTATCCAGTTTAAAAATTGTAGCTTCGCGTAAATATAAAGGCAAAAGATATCAAAGGACTCAAATACATAGTAGCCGTTTTATTTTCCATCTTCTGGATCTTTTACGCGCTTCCCTCCATCCTTGTCCGCATCCCGAAAGTCCAAACGGCGATGACGGAAGTGGCGACCCGTGAATTATCCAAGAAGTTGGGTGTACCCATACGGATCGGAAGTGTCGATATCGAATGGCTCAACAAAATCGTCCTGGAGGATCTCTACCTGGAGGACCAACAGGGACAGACGCTGTTTGAGGCCGATCATGTAGCCGCGGGACTCGACTTATGGCCACTATTCCAAGGACGGTTGGTATTCACGACCGCCCGCCTGTTCGGATTCACGCTCAACCTCAACAAGGCGACCGACAAGGCACCCTTGAACCTGCAATTCGTTATCGACGCTTTCGCCAGCAAAGATACGACCAAGAAAAAAAGCGATATAGACCTTCGCTTCAATACGATCCTTATTCGCCGGGGGCAATTCAACTTCCACGTGGCTGACGCCAAGACAACTCCCGACAAGTTCAACGCTAAACATACGGAGGTCAAAGATATTAACGCGACCATTTCCATCTGTGCATTGAGTAAGGACAGTATCAATGCCACGATCAAAAAGTTAAGCCTGGAGGAGAAATCGGGAATTAAATTGAGAAAACTCTCGCTCGAGATCATTGGCAATCACGACAGTGCCATGATCAACAACCTGAACTTGAAACTTCCAAAAACGGATTTCCATATCCGGCAGGCCATGATTGACTTAAGAGAGGCTAAAGAGCTGGAGGGATTGCTTAACCAATCACCAATCCATCTCGACATCGCCTCCTCGCAAATTTGTCTTCAGGACCTGTCACCCCTCGTCCCGGCTCTCCGGAACTTCACGGATACGATTGAACTATCCGCCAGCGCACGAGGAGAGATCAACAACATCAATCTGGAACATCTTTCCCTTCGCTTCGGAGATAAGGCACACATGTCGGGAACGACGATCCTAAAAAACATCGTCCATCCGGAAGAGGCCTATATCTTCGGACAGGTCAGCAAAATGTATGTCACCAGCGAAGGTATTCTCCGGCTGGCAAACAATTTCAGTGAAAAGCCCATCCACCTGCCTGACGCGGTCAACAAATTGGGAAAGATTAATTTCACAGGCGAGATTTCCGGTTTCTTTGACAATCTCGTCGCTTTTGGCAAACTCTCATCCGCCATCGGTACCATACAGATGGATATGATCTTTGGCCAGAACAAAGAAAAAAACATCGCCGCCTTCCTGAAAGGACATGTCGCCTCCAGCAGCTTGAGCATAAAAAAACTGCTCGCTAAAGAGACGCCCCTGGGAGATCTCCGTTTCGACATTCAAGTTGACGCGAAACGCCTGATCGGCGGAAGCCTTTTCGGACAAATCGACGCCAAGCTGAAGGACTTCGATTACAATGGTTACCAATACGAGGACCTCAACTTACAAGGCAACTTCAAAAAGAACGCTTTCGACGGAACGATTGAGATCAACGACCCGAACGTCAACCTGCAGGCCCAAGGTATCTTCAAGAACCAAGGCGACAGCTCCGCCTTTAACTTCTTGGCCCGCCTGGAGCATTTTCGCCCAGACCTGCTGCGTCTCACGGATAAATACGAGTCACCCGAAATCGGTTTTGCCCTGCGGGCGGACTTTACGGGAAATCATATCGATAACATCAAAGGGAAAATATTGGTCGACAGCCTCTCGTTCAAGACCGCACCCAGCGACTTTTTCATCAACAAGATGGAAATAGCAGCGGACGGCGACACCTACGACCGGTCACTTACGATCAAAAGCGACCTCCTTAACGGTGAGTTGAGCGGCAGTTATTCTTTCTCTACATTGGTTCCCAGCCTGGTCAATACCTTCAAGGAGTATGTCCCGGCCCTGATCAAAACAACCCAAAAGGAACGGGCATTCAAGGAGAACAACTTCGCGTTCCTCTTCACGCTCGAGAACACCGAACAATTATCGAAAACATTAAAGCTGCCTTTCACGAATTTAAGCCCTTGTCGTCTTACGGGCCATTACAATAATATCTTCAACAAGTTCAGGCTTGAGGCATGGTTACCCAACTTCATGCTTGGGAAAAGCACATTCGACTCAGGCCAATTGAGATGCGACAATCCGACCGACCATGTAGACTTGCGCGTAAAAGCCGTTCAATATAACCAGAAAGGATTACGCAACCGATTGGAGCTTAACGCGGCCGCGAAAAACAACCAGGTAGCGACCACAGTCAAATGGTCGAACAACAAGAGCCAACGTTTCGGCATTGATCTTTCGGCATCAACCACCTTCTCCGAGATCACACGCGAGAAGCTTCCCTCCCTTTTGCGCACAACAGTCGAGATCAACCAAAGTCCACTCATGATCAATGATTCCCTTTGGATCATCAACCCATCGGAAATCACGATCGAGGAGGGCGTTATCGATATTAAACAGTTCAAGATCGCCAGAGACGAGCGTTACATCTTCATGGACGGACTCATTTCCGACAATCCTCTGGATTCATTACAGCTCGACCTTAACCGGATTGAATTGAGCTACATCTTCGACATATTAAATATCCCGGCGGTCAAGTTCGCGGGAGAGGCAACAGGTAAACTGTATATTAATGACCTGTTCAATAGTCGTATGCTCTATACCAACCTTGAGGTAGAGAATTTCTCGTTCAACCAGACCAAGCTGGGCAGACTCGACCTGTTCAGCGAGTGGGACGATCTTCAAAAGGGAATCTCCATGCTGGGTAATATTTACAAGAACGACACGACCTGGACAGACGTCCGTGGATATATTTATCCCGTAGGACCAAACGCTGGACTTTCCTTACATTTTGGCGCCAACGATATCGACCTCTCGTTCATACGCCCGTTTGTCGAAAAGGTTGTCTCCAACCTGCAAGGACAAGGATTCGGCAACGTGCACCTGTACGGGCCATTCAAAGAACTGAATGTCGAAGGAAAAGCGCTGGTCAAGAATGGTGGTCTAGGCATAGATTTCCTGAACACCTATTATACCTTTACCGACTCTGTCTTCATGGACAAGGGATCCGTTCGCCTGAACAATACGCTCATTACAGACAAGTTCGGCAACAACGGAAGAGTGAACCTGACTTTTAACCACAAGCATTTCAAGGATTTTGATTTCCAGGTGAACGTACAGGCCAATAACATGCTTATGTATGATGTCAACCAAAAACAGAACAGCATGATTTACGGAACCGTATTCGGCAGTGGATCCGCCCTGATCAGGGGAAATGAGAAACTTGTCGATTTTGATATCAACGTGCGGAATGAGCCCAATACCAACATCTTCCTGGACTTCCTCAAGAACAACAGCGCAACCGATTATGATTTCATCACCTTCATAGATAAGGATCATCCAAAATCGGAAAAGGATACTCTGACTCAAACCTCCGCATCAACCACCTTGGCAAATGAGACGCCAGGAGAGGCAGAGTTACGCATGAACTTCATGCTCGACATCACGCCCAATGCCCACATCGAACTGATTATGGATCCCATCGCTGGCGACCGTATCAAGGGATCAGCAAGCGGTAGTCTGCAAATCCAATATGGCAACCATTCGGATCTCAGGATGTTTGGCGACGTGAACATCGTGGAGGGAAATTACAACTTCAGCCTGCAACAGATCATCCGGAAAGACTTCTCCATTCAAGAGGGTAGTACGATCCATTTCAGGGGTGATCCTTTGAACGCGAACATGAATATCAACGCCGTTTATAATACGACGGCCAACTTAAGCGACCTGGACGAGTCGATCGCACGGGAAAGCGCCCGGACAAGCGTTCCGGTCAATTGCCTCCTGAACTTGGAAGGTGCCTTGCGTAGTCCGGCCATCTCTTTTGATTTGGCCCTGCCAACCTCCAACGAGGAGATTGAACGGCAAGTGAAAAGTGTTGTCAGCACCGAAGATATGATGAGCCGGCAAATCGTTTACCTGTTGGTACTCGGGAAATTCTATACGCCGGATTATACGATGGCCAACCGTACGAACGAGTGGAACGCTGTCGCCTCATCGGCCATCTCAACCCAGTTATCCTCCTTGTTAAACAGCATCACGGACAAGGTACAAATTGGTACGAACATACGAGCCGGTCAAGAGGGATTCGCCGATCAAAGTACGGAATATGAGATGTTGTTGTCCAGCCAACTGCTCGACAATCGCTTATTGATCAATGGAAACTTCGGAATGCGTAACAACAGCTACATGGCCAAGAACGTGTTCGTCGGTGAGTTTGACCTAGAATACAAATTAACTAAATCGGGTGAAATCCGATTAAAAGCCTATAACCATGCGAATGACATGTACATGTCGCTCAAGAACTCCCTGACCACGCAAGGAATCGGTATCATGTACAAGAAGGATTTTACCCGTTTATCGGAGATCTTCCAACGCCGGAAAAAACCGATCCGGCCAAACCTGGACTCTATCCGTGTCTTCTCGACACCAGTGGATACCCTGCGCCAGGCTCAACCGGCTGATCACTAGAAAAACGACTCAAACAATTCCCGGAGCTGTCTTTTTGCCAAATTAAAGTCTTGCTCCTCACCCAACTCCCGAGCTAATGAGGTTACTCCCTTATCCGTAAAACCACACGGATTGATGTATGAAAAATAGCTCAAGTCCGTATTAATATTCAAGGCAAAACCATGCATCGTCACAAAATGGCTGCTTCGTACGCCGATCGCGCAGATCTTTCTCGCACGCCCTTTTCCCAATGGGTCGAGCCATACACCCGTCGCGCCATCCAAACGTTCTCCTTTTAAACCATAAACCGCCA
>USAD01000024.1 GCA_900552415.1 uncultured Parabacteroides sp. | reverse complement strand
CCTTCTCGAGATCATCAAGCCCGATCGCCCGAGCGATCTGGAAATCGGAGAAACCCTGAATCTTCGCCCGGCGTACTAAGGCCGGATCAAGTTTCCAGCGGCTGACCCCTTTCAGGTCGTAGGCATGCAGCTCCTTGGAGGTCTGCATGATATCATAAAGTTTCTGGAGGAACCAGCGGTCGATCTTGGTCAGCTCATGAATCTGGTCCACGCTATAACCTGCCCTGAAGGCCTTCGAGATCACGAAGATACGACGGTCAGTCGGTTCGTGGAGCGCCTTGTCGATATCGGGGATCACCAGCTCCTTGTTCTCGACGAAGCCATGCATGCCCTGGCCGATCATACGCAAGCCCTTCTGCAACGCCTCCTCGAAAGTACGGCCGATGGCCATCACCTCGCCGACCGATTTCATGCTCGAGCCCAATTCGCGAGCCACACCGTGGAACTTGCCCAAATCCCAACGCGGGATCTTACAAACCACATAGTCCAAGGCCGGCTCAAAGAAGGCGCTGGTCGTCTTCGTCACCGAGTTCTTCAGGTCGAACAGGCCATAGCCCAAGCCCAACTTGGCGGCCACGAAAGCCAGCGGATAGCCGGTCGCCTTCGACGCCAACGCCGACGAGCGGCTCAAGCGAGCGTTCACCTCGATCACCCGATAATCCTCCGACTCCGGATCGTACGCATATTGCACATTACACTCGCCCACGATGCCGATGTGGCGGATGATGCGGATGGCCAGCTCACGCAGCTTGTGATAGTCCGTATTGCTCAAGGTCTGTGAAGGCGCGATGACGATACTCTCGCCCGTGTGGATGCCCAGCGGGTCGAAGTTCTCCATATTACAAACGGTGATGCAATTGTCGAAACGGTCGCGTACCACCTCATATTCCACCTCTTTCCAGCCCTTCAAACTTTTCTCAACCAATACTTGAGGAGAGAACGAGAAGGCCTTCTCGACCAATGTGTTAAGCTCTTCCTCATTGTCGCAGAAACCGGAGCCCAGACCACCAAGGGCATAAGCGGCGCGGACAATGACCGGATAACCCAGCTCGGCTGCCGCACGGCGCGCGTCGGCGGCGTTCTCGACCGCCTCGCTCTTGATTGTCTTCACGCCGATCTCGTCCAGGCGTTGCACGAACAACTCGCGATCCTCCGTATCCATAATGGCCTGCACGGGCGTTCCCAGCACCTCGACATGATACTTCTCCAGGACACCACTCTGATAGAGCGCGACGCCACAGTTCAGCGCCGTCTGTCCGCCAAAAGCCAGAAGGATGCCGTCGGGACGCTCCTTGGCGATCACCTTCTCGACGAAGAAGGGTGTCACGGGCAAGAAATAGACCGTATCCGCCACGCCATCCGACGTCTGCACCGTCGCGATATTGGGGTTGATCAAGACGGTCTCAATTCCCTCCTCCTTGATGGCTTTCAATGCCTGGCTGCCTGAATAGTCGAACTCGCCCGCCTCACCGATCTTGAGGGCGCCGGAACCGAGAATCAGGACTTTCTTTATGTTTTCTTTCATTTTTCGGAATCTTTTAGTGTTTACTATATGCTATTCGAATCACCTCAACCCCTTGGTTGAGCCTGAAGCATCCCGACGAACTTATCGAAGATGAACATCGTATCGAGCGGGCCACCGCACGCCTCGGGATGGAATTGCGACGAGAAGAAAGGCTTCGTCTTATGGCGGATGCCCTCATTCGTCCCGTCGTTCATGTTGACGAAAAGCGGCTCCCAATCGGCACCCAGTGTCTCGCTGTCAACGGCATAACCATGGTTCTGGCTCGTGATGAAACATTTCTCCGTACCGACCATGCGCACCGGCTGGTTATGGCTCCGATGGCCATATTTCAACTTATAGATCGTGGCGCCACCCGCCTTCGCCAAAAGCTGGTTGCCCATGCAGATGCCGCAAATGGGGCGATCGCCCTCGAGGGCCTTGCGGATATTGCGCACGGCGGCGTCGCACGTGTCGGGGTCGCCCGGGCCATTGCTGATAAACAACCCGTCGTAGTTGAGATGATTGAAATCGTAATCCCAAGGCACACGGATCACCGCCACGCCCCGCTCCAGCAGGCTGCGGATGATATTCGCCTTGACACCACAATCCACCAGGATCACCTTCTTCAACGAGGGATCGATCCACGAGAGCGCGGCGTCGTCGACGCCCGTCCGCGGGAACTCACGAACAGAGCCATCCGGCAAATAGCACAGGATGGATTGGCAACTGACCCGATCCACGAAATTGATCTCCCCATAAGCCGGGAAAGCCAGCCGCTCCTCGTTCTTCCACCTCTCCTCGTCGTTATTGAAGACGATTCGGCCACGCATGACGCCATGCTCGCGGATCCGCTTCGTCAAGGCCCGGGTGTCGATGCCCGTCAGGCCGGGGACATTCTCGCGTCTCAGCCACTCCTCGAGGCTCTCGCAGGCGTTCCAATGGCTATATTCCTCACTATAGTCGCTCACGATGATCGCCTCCGCATGGATCTTCTCGCTCTCCATATGGACCGGAAGGCCATTCTCCTTGAACGTGAAGGGCGGTACGCCATAGTTGCCCACCAACGGATAGGTCAAGGCCATCAATTGCCCCGCGTAGGAAGGATCGGTCAAGCTCTCCGGATAGCCCGTCATGGCGGTGTTGAACACCACCTCGCCGGCCGTCTCCCTCTCAGCGCCGAAAGACCATCCCTGGAATTGACTTCCATCCTCTAAAATCAATGTTGCCGTTTTTCTTGTTCGCATATCGTATCTTGTAAAATATATTGTCCTAACTTTTATTCTTCCTTATATTCCTGTTCCATGTAATTGATAAAGGCCCTGTTGACCAGCCGGACACCGCCCGGCGTCGGATAATCGCCCGAGAAATACCAATCTCCCGGATGATCCGGACAGGATTTGCGCAATCCCTCGAGCGTCTGATAGACGATCTCCACCCGGGCACGCACCCCGCTCGGCTTGAGCAATTCCACCATCTTGGCCGAGATCTCCTGATCCGTGAAGGGCGCATAGATCGCCTTCACGCAATTTCCCTGCTCCTCGCCAGGCCTATCTTCCCAGGCTTTCGCCTTTTGGTAAGCCTCATGGAGGATCGACGTCATGCCTCGTTCCTTAAGCAACGCCACAGCTGCCTTGAAGGCAATAAACTCGCTCATGCGAGCCATGTCGATCCCGTAATAGTCTGGATAACGCACTTGTGGTGATGACGAGACAATAACAATCTTCCGCGGATGCAAGCGGTCGAGGATGCCAATGATGCTCTGTTTGAGCGTCGTACCCCGAACGATACTGTCATCGATGATCACCAGGTTGTCCTCGAAGGGCACGATACTGCCATACGTGATATCGTAGACGTGAGCCGCAAGGTCATCGCGCGTCTTGCCTTCCGAGATAAAGGTACGAAGCTTGATATCCTTGATCGCCACCTTCTCGCAACGGATTCGCATGGAAAGAATCCGCTCCAACTCACTCTCGTGCAAGAGGTGACTCCGGTCAGCGATCCATTCCTTCTTCAGCTTGTTCAAGTAGGTCTCCAATCCCTCTTGCATACCGAAATAGGCCACCTCGGCCGTGTTTGGGATGAAGGAGAAGACCGTATGGTTCAAGTCGTAGTCGACCGCCTTCAGGATCGGGTTCACCAGGTTCTTGCCCAAGCGTTTCCGCTCCTGATAGATATCCACGTCGCTTCCCCGCGAGAAATAGATCCGCTCGAACGAGCAGGCCCGGTTCTCCTTGGGCTCGACGATCTGGCATGTCCGCCACTCCCCTTTCTTATTAACAAGCAGCGCCTCGCCCCGGTTCAATTCCCGGATGTCTTGCGCGTGAATATTCATGACCGTCTGGATGACCGGACGCTCGGAGGCGAGCACGATCACCTCGTCGTCGGCATAATAAAAGGCGGGACGTATGCCCCAGGGATCCCTGACGCTAAACATCTCGCCACTTCCCGTGATACCACAGATCACGAAACCGCCGTCCCACGTCGGGACGCATCGCCTGAGCACGTTCGAGAGATCGATCCGGTCCTCAATGGCATGGGTGATGTCCATGCCTGTCAATCCCTCGCTCTCGCAATCCCTGAACAAACGCTCCACCTCGCGATCCAACCGGTGGCCGACCTGCTCGAGCATGATATAAGTATCCGCATACTTCCTGGGATGCTGCCCCGTCGCGGTGATCTCCTTGAAGATCTGATCGACATTTGTCAAGTTGAAATTGCCGCAAAGCGCCAGGTTCTTGGCCCGCCAATTATTGCGGCGCAGGAAAGGATGAACATAAGAGATGCCGGACTTGCCGGTCGTGCTGTAACGAAGATGTCCCATATAAAGCTCGCCAGCGAAAGGAAGATTGGCCTTAGCGAAGAAAGGATCATTCAATTGTTCTGCTGACAAATCGTGATAATGTTTGTGAACTTCCGAGAAAATCTCAGTGATCGCTCCCGTACCTAGTGCCCGTTCACGAAACATATACTCCTCACCGGGATCCGCCTCCAGTTTCACGCACGCTAAACCTGCGCCCTCTTGCCCTCGGTTATGTTGCTTTTCCATAAGCAGGTAGAGCTTGTTCAGGCCAAACATCCAACTACCATACTTCTGATGGTAATATTCAAGAGGTTTCAGTAGCCTGACCATCGCTACGCCACACTCATGCTTTAATACTTCCATTTATTGTACCTTTATTAATCACGCGAAGATACAGACAATATCGTACATTTTAATGTTATTTTATTCAAAAGAATAACTTTTTCTTCTTGAAAAAGGTTTTATAGGGAACAAAACTCTTTTTCTTACAAGTTGTCATAAAACGGCCCTTTTCACTTATTCTACGTGAGCCCGGACAGGTTCCGGACGATCCATCCGTTGTTGCCGGGCCAGACGATCGTCCTCCTGCCCCGGCAACAATGGATATCCATCTTGTCAGCCAAAGAAATCCAGCGTCAGCTGCTGCTTCTCCGCCTCTATTTTCCTCAAGTGTCGCTTGCCCTGCGGGGTGACGATCACCAGCTTGTCTAGCCTTGTCCGGATCACCGTCGTGACGGTGTAGCAGGTCGGGATCACCTCGCCCATCTCGGAGAGCCGGCGCTCGATCTCCAGCACGCAATCGATGCACATGCCGCTCGAGAAGGCGATCTTCTCGTCGAACATCTGCTGCTTGAAATCCTCGTCGCGCATATAGAAGTCGATCGTCTCGCCGCCCTTGTTATAGATACCTTTCCAGCGATACTTGCTGTCTTTCAGGACTGGCGAGATGATCTCGATCGTCGCCTTCGTATCCTTAATGGTCGGCAGGTCATCGCTTCTCAAGATATAAAGATTGAAATGGTCGCGCTTGATCTCCAGCACGCCCGAGCGACCGCGGTTCTTGTCATTCAACTCACGCATGCTGATTCTCGAGACCTTGGGATAACCCCGAAGGACCTCATAGAAGTTCGACTTGCATTTCCGGTAACGGGGCGAGGCGCTCAACAGGTCGATCAGGTCGCTCGGGATTACCGAACCGGCCTTTTTCTGCCGCAGGTCGCGCCTGAGGCTGCCGGCGCTCTTCTGGAGCCTCAAGTCGGTCTCCTCATTGTAATCCGCGAGGAGCTGCCCACCGACGGACAACGTGGGCCTCGACATCAATTGCATGAAGATATTGACCAGGATGGAGATGGCCCGGCTGCTCTCGCCGGCGATCGCCCACCGTTCCTTATAATCGCTCTCGTTCTCGCACGAATCCGCATAGATCGTCATCTTAACACCAAACAGTTCGGCCAGCGCCCGCAAGATATTGATGACCTCCTTCTCGCAGCGGTGCCTGATCAATGCGTCAATGCAATTCGACCTATCTTCGAAATGATAACGTATTTCCAGCTTATTGCCAAATCTTACCCACGTGTTTTCCATAGAATTCATTTTAACTGAGATACCATTCCTATTCAAATCAAGCTTTCGGTTTCCGGTCGAAGAACGGGTTCTTCGACGAGCAACTGACCGGGATGGCCATGACACACTTGCAATCGCCAAGCATCCCCAACCGCTGGGCGGCCAGGCCGGCGCTAAACATGACCCGCGTGTCGACACGCATGTCAGCCGCCATGGCGCAAGCGGAACCGATCGCGATACCCAAATCGACCGAGTTGATCGCGCAGGGCACCAACGCCGGCTTCTCGCCGCAGGTCGGGAAACCGCAATGGCCGCAATTCAGGGCCTGCACCTGCTGGCGCGTCCCGATGATCACCACCGCTCCGGCGCTTCCCAGGTTCTCCGCGTCGCGCAGGAGGAACTTGAAGCCCGTCTCCCGATAGATATGCTCCATCTCGGCGGACAGGCGCTTGATGTCCTCTCCCGTGACAAGGCCGATCTCGATCACGTCGATCCCCTTCCCTTTAGGCGCGGTCCGGGCGGCCACCATCATCCTTCGCGCGGCCTCGAGCACCAGCTCCTGCCGCAAATCTCTCTCGCTTTGTACCATATTAATTTCTTTTCTTCAATTTAACCTCATATAAATCCGAACGGCGATCCTTCAGGTTGCGCACGCTTCCATAAGTATGGAGCTCGCTCAGCAGGTCCAGATCCACGTCCGAGACGAGGATCATCTCCGTGTTCGGTGTCGCCTCCGCGCGCTTTCCATCGGTCGGGAAGGCGAAGTCGCAAGGCGTGAAGACACCCGACTGGGCATATTGAATGTCCATGTTATGCACACGCGGCAAATTGCCCACGCTGCCGGCGATGGCCACGAAACACTCGTTCTCGATCGCCCGGGCCTGAGCGCAGACGCGGACACGCGAATAGCCATTCTGCGTATCGGTCAGGAATGGCACGAAGAGGATCTGCATTCCCTGGTCGGCCATGATGCGCGACAACTCGGGGAACTCCACGTCGTAACAGATCAGGATACCGATCTTGGCGCAATCGGTCTGGAACGTCTTGACGGCGCTTCCGCCGGAAAGACCCCAGCTCTTGCTCTCGTCGGGCGTGATATGAACCTTTTCGTATGTCTCGTAAGTACCGTCACGGCGGCAAAGGAACCCGACGTTGTACAACCCGTTCTCCTTCAGCAACGGCATACTTCCGGTGATGATATTGATGTTATAGCTGATCGCCAGGTTGATGAACCGGTCGCGGATGTCGTTCGTGTATTGCGCCAGCTCACGGATGGCCTCCGACTCGCTCATGTGGTTGAACTTGGCCATCAACGGGGCGTTGAAATATTCCGGGAAAAGGATGAAATCGCTCTTGTAGTCCGATACGGCATCCACGAAGAACTCCACCTGCTCGAACACGTCATTCAAACTCTTGTAAGGACGCATCTGCCATTGCACCAATCCGATGCGGACTGTCGACTTAGTCGTCACGATCTCCGGCTTCGGCGTATAATAGATATTATCCCATTGCAAGAGGGTCGCGTAGTGCATCGATTCCTCGTCGTTGGGCAAATAATTGGTCATCACCTTCCGGACGTGGAAATCGTTCGAAAGCTGGAAGGTCAGCACCGGATCATAGATCTCCTTCTTGCGGACCTTGTCGATATACTCCTTGGGGCGCAACTCCTTCGCATACTTGTGATAATTGGGAATACGGCCACCAAACATGATCGCCTTCAGGTTCAAGCTCTCACACAGCTCCTTGCGGTAGTCGTACATGCGCCGGGCCAAACGCAATCCACGATAATCCGGATGGATGAAGACCTCGATGCCATAAAGGATGTTCCCTTTGGGATTGTGGGTGCTAAAGGTCTCTTTGCCTGTGACCATCGCATAAGTATGGTCGTTCTTGACCAGGTCATAATCGACGATAATCGCCAAGGCGCAGCCGACGATCTTGTTACCGACAACCGTCACGATCTGCCCTTCCGGGAAGATCGTGATCAGTTTCTCTATTTGCTCGCGGGTCCAAAAGACATCTGACCCATCCGCATAAACTCGTCTGAATGATTGCGAGAGCTGCTCATAATCCGAAAGTTGCAAAGTGCGTATCGCTACCTTGTTAATCTTGTGCGTATGTTGTTCCATACCTAAACCAACAAAAATTTACATGTTCCAAGATTACAAAAGTAAGATTTTTTCGGATTCGGTGTTATGGAACAGCCCCCGGTTTTTCAGAAAGTCACCTCTACGCCGCCCATGAATATCGCCTTCGGCATCGGGAAGCCGTCGTTGATCTCGTAGCGGGTCGCCGTCAGGTTCTCGCCCTTCACGAAGAGGCTCAATCCCTTGTCGACAGAGCCGAAACGATAGGCCGCCCGGGCGTTGAGGGTCGTATAATCCTCCTCTTTCTTGCAGGCGTCGTCCGTGTAGAGGCCAAAGATGGACTGGACACTGACGTTGAACGAGAAACGGCCCGGAGCGTACGAGACGCCCGCGTAAAGCTTATGCTCGGGCGCGCCCGGGATCGCCTTGCTCATGTGCAGATAGCTGTAGTTCGCGTCGACGCTCAGGTTGTTCAGGATCTGGTAGCGTGTCTCGAACTCGATACCCTTGTTCGTGAAGGTGCCCAGGTTGCGGTTGATCTTCGGGAACTCGGAGTTGCTGTTGACCCGGTCGGCCACGATCAGGTTCTTGCCGTCGATAAAGAAGGCGGTCAGCTCGGCGAACAGGCGGTTGTCCAGAAAGTTCTGGCTGATCGCGACCTCGTAATTGATCATGCTCTCCGGCAGCAGGTCCGGGTTCTTGGTGCCCCACATATACAACTCGCGGATGTTCGGGCTACGGAAGCCTTTCGAGATGGAGCCGCGGATCGTGTTTCCCTCGAAAGGACGCACCGTCAATCCGCCCTGCGGCACCCATTCGCCACCATAGGCGCTGTTATGCTCATAACGCACGCCGGCGTTCAGGCTCAAGAGGTCGAACAGCTCCTGCTGCATGATGACGTAGCCGGCTGTCTCGTTGATGCTCTTGTCGATGATCTCCTCCTTACTCCCATCGTTCATGTCGTTCCAGGCGTGTCCGCCCCAGTTCTTGTAATCGATGCCGACCGTCAGTGTGTTGCCCTCGAACAGATGGAACGACTCATAGAGCAGGACGCCCAGGTTCTGGTCCGTCGAGCGGAACAGGTAGTCCTGCGGCTGCTCGCTCGCCTGATAACCGTCGTTGATCTTGTGGTTTCCCCAGTTGTAAAAGAGCTGCACGGCGCCACTCGCCTTCTCGAAATGGTTCTCGAAGCCCAGCGAGGCCGTCCCGCGGAAGATGTTCATCTTGTTATCGATCATCGGGGAATAGGTCTTGCCCGGATTCTGGAACTTGTACTTCGCCAGGCTCACGTCGCCGGTCAGCTTGAAATGGTCGTTAAAGCGATAGCCCAGGTTGGCGAAGCCGTTCGTGATCCGGAAATCCGAGTGGGGCCGGTGCCCGTCCGTCCGGTCGTGGTTGATCGAGACAAAGCTGCTGAAATTGCCGACGTTATAACCATTGTTCACCATATACTTCTGCGTATTGTATGAGCCGTACATCACCCGTGCCCGCGTCCGTCTGCCCGCTTGGTGATGCTTCCGTGTGATGATGTTGATGACACCGCCCATCGCATTCGAGCCATAAAGCAACGAGCCCGGACCACGGATCACCTCGACACGCTCCACGTCCGAGGCCACATAAGTATCCGGCAGGGAATGGCCGAACAGGCCGGCCCATTGGGGCTGCCCGTCAAAAAGGACCAGCACCTTGTTGCCGCTACCAACGCCACGAATGTTGATCGTTCCGGCGGCGCCCTCAGAGACGCCAAATCCCGTGATGCCCTTCTCCGTCACGAAAAGACCCGGCACACGCTCGGAAAGCACCGGCAGCAAGGCCGACTCGCTACTGGCTTCTATCGCTTGCTGGTCGATCACCGAGATGGTCAGCGGCACGCTGCTCCGGTTGACCCGGATCTTGTTCGCCGAGATAACGACTCCTTGAAGGTTAATCAGGCTATCCGGCTCTTCCACGGGATTCGCGGCGAAAGCGGATGGCATCAACATAAGCCCGAAGGCCAAAAGTACATTTTTTCTCATCTTATTCATTTTTCGACTTTTATAATCACTATTCATCGCCATTCGGTGACATGAACCCTTCGGATCGTGCCACCCTAACGGCCTATTTTTTGGCGCCAAATAACACGAAACGCTTGAATCGTGTCACCTTGGCGCCAAAAAAAACGGGCTAATCCGCCCGGCTCATCACCAGTTTTCCATGCTTGATCCCCTTGATGGCGGTCAGCTGGTCCGCCAATTCCGTCAGGGTATGCGCCACGCCCATCACGGTCACGATGCGCAGGCAGAAATTCTGATTGATATAATATTGGGAAGAGGAAAGGATCACCTCCTTGTAGGCCTGCTCGATCAGGTTGATCTTGGAGAAGATCTCCTTCTTGGCCTGGTCGTACATGATGATGATCGTCCCCGCCACCAGGTGATCGCAAAGCCATTTCTTCTCGGCGACATTCTTCTCGATCAAGAAACGGATCGCTTGCGAGCGGTTGGCGAAGCCATTCTCTATCACATACTGATCCAACGACTCCAGCAGGAAATCCTCCAGCGAGACCCCAAAGCGCTTAATGCCCATCGGCTCCTCTCCTCCTCCTCATTATTGATAAACTTATTCCTTGAATTTAACCTGGCAATTATCCAGGCTGTCGATGATGGCCAACGACTCCACGTGGAAGCCCTTCTCGCGAAGATAATCGCCGCCATGCTGGAAAGCCTTCTCGATCAGGAAGCCCATGCCGGCCAGCCGGGCGCCCGATTGCTCCACCAGGTCGATAATACCTTTCGCGGCGTTCCCGTTCGCCAGGAAATCATCGATGAACAAGACATTATCGCCAGCGCCCAGGAACTCCTGGCTGACGCAAATATCATAATACCTCTTTTTCGTGAAGGAATAGACCTGAGTGGTCAACATGGCCTTCATCGTGCTCGGCTTCTTTTTCTTGGCGAAGACGACCGGCACGTTCAACACATAGCCGACCATGATCGCCGGAGCGATGCCACTCGCCTCGATGGTCAGGATCTTGTTGATCTTCTCATCCTTGAAACGGCGCACCAGCTCGGCCGCCATCGAGCGCATCAAAACCGGATCCATCTGGTGATTGATGAAGCCATCCACTTTAAGCACGCCACCCTCCAGGCAAATGCCGTCGCGCAAAATACGATCCTTTAACTCTTTCATGCCCTTAACAATATTCCTTTAATTCCTTTCCTGAGAACAATGGCCGCCATCCGGGAAATCCCCGTCGGGACCTCCCGGACGAAAGCCCGTTTATATAGAGATTAGTACGCTCTCGCGAACAATACCCGGCGCGCTGAAGGCTTTCCGGTCACCATACACTTGCCCGGTGTCATGTCGCCCTCCAAAGGCAGGCAACGGATCGTCGCCTTCGTCTCGTTCTTGATACGCTCCTCTGTCTCGGGCGTACCGTCCCAATGCGCCATGATGAAGTAACCCTGCTCGATCTTCTCCTTGAACTCATCGTAAGTGTCGACACAGATGGTCCGCTCCTCACGGTGCTTCAACGCCTTCTGGAAGATATTGGCCTGGATCTCCTCCAACAGGTTCTTCACGTACTCCTCGATGCCCTCACACGAGCGTGTCTCCTTCTCGAGCGTATCGCGGCGCATCACCTCGATCGTGCCGTTCTCCAGGTCGCGGCCACCCATCGCCAGACGGACAGGCACACCCTTCAGCTCATACTCGGCAAACTTCCAGCCCGGCTTGCGGTTGTCCGCGTCATCGTATTTCACGGAAACGCCCAGCGCCTTCAGGCGAGCGACGATGCCCTCCACCTTCTCGCTGATCTGCGCCAGCTGCTCATTGCTGCGGTAGATCGGCACGATGACAACCTGGATCGGCGCCAGGTGTGGCGGCAATACCAAACCGTTATCATCCGAGTGCGACATGATCAACGCGCCGATCAAACGGGTAGAGACGCCCCATGAGGTCGCCCAAGCGTAGTCGGACTTACCGTTCTTGTCGATAAAGGTCACGTCGAAAGCCTTACCGAAGTTCTGGCCCAGGAAGTGCGACGTGCCGGCCTGCAACGCCTTGCCGTCTTGCATCATCGCCTCGATCGTATAGGTATCCAGGGCGCCGGCGAAACGCTCGCTCTCCGACTTCACGCCCTTGATGACCGGCATCGCCATGTAGTTCTCCGCGAAGTTGGCGTAAACCTGCTGCATCTTGCGAGCCTCGATCTCGGCCTCCTCGCGTGTGGCGTGCGCCGTATGGCCCTCTTGCCACAAGAACTCGGCCGTTCTCAGGAACAGGCGGGTACGCATCTCCCAACGCATCACGTTCGCCCACTGGTTGCACAGGATAGGCAGGTCGCGATACGACTGGATCCAGTTGCGGTACGTATTCCAGATAATCGTCTCGGAAGTCGGACGGATGATCAACTCCTCCTCCAGCTTAGCCTCGGGATCGACAACAACACCTGTCCCGTCGTGGTTCGTCTTCAGGCGATAATGCGTCACGACGGCGCACTCCTTCGCGAAACCCTCCACGTGCTCCGCCTCGCGGCTCAGGAATGACTTCGGGATCAACAACGGGAAATAGGCATTCACGTGCCCTGTCTCCTTGAACATATCGTCCAGGATCCGTTGCATCTTCTCCCAGATCGCGTATCCATAAGGCTTGATAACCATGCACCCGCGCACAGCGGAATTCTCCGCCAAGTCCGCCTTAATAACCAGATCTTGATACCATTGTGAGTAATTCACGCCTCTCGGGGTGAGTTCTTTCAGCTCTTTTGCCATATTCTTTTATCTTGTTTCTTTATGTCGTTCGACCTTTTTTTGATCCGCGAATTTACAAAATATTCACTTATTTTCCCTCAACTTTACTCACCAATGGTTTTATGGATGGCCTCAAGAACGATCTTTTCCATGATCTTGTAGCCCTCGAGGGTCGGATGCACCTCGTCGCTCGCCAGGTTCTTGGGCAATCCGTCGCGCTCGTCCTTCATCGCCGAGTGATAATCCACGTAGGTCAGTCCCTCCTTGTCAGCGTAGGCCTTCAGCATCTTGTTCAGCTCGATCACCTTCGGCGCGGGGTTCATGCCGCGGCGCCAGGGGAAATCGTAGGCGGGCAATACGGAGCAGATGATCGGGGTGATCTTGTTATACCTCGCCAGCTCGGCCATCGAGACGATGTTGCCAAAGACATTCTCGAGCGAGATCACGCCGTTGTTGTGGGCGATATCGTTGATGCCGGCCAGGATGACCACCGCTTTCGGCTTCAGGTTGATGACGTCCTGGCGGAAACGGACCAGCATCTCGGAAGTGGTCTGGCCACTGATGCCACGGTCCAGGAAATTATTGTCTATAAAAAATGT
This sequence comes from uncultured Parabacteroides sp., assembly GCA_900552415.1. Classification (GTDB taxonomy): domain Bacteria; phylum Bacteroidota; class Bacteroidia; order Bacteroidales; family Tannerellaceae; genus Parabacteroides; species Parabacteroides intestinipullorum. The sequence continues at coordinate 2,783 of USAD01000024.1, read as the reverse complement.
GGAGTCCTTCGGCCACCAGCCATCCGTGATGGAATTGCCCATGAAGACCACCTTGGCGGGCGTCGTCACCCGCTTGTTGGCGTCGGCGTAACGGCCGAATTGCGCCCAATCACCCTTCTCCGTCTGCGCGGACACGCTTGTCGCCATCAGCAACCCGCCCATCGCCAGGCCCAGACCCAAAATCTTTCCTATTCTTTTCATCTTTCTTATGTCGTATTTATATTATTAATGTATCCGAAGCGAAATCGCCCCTAATGAAGAGCTAAAATTACGGAGTTTTATCGGATGGCAAACCTTTTTCGCGAGGAATTTGCAAGAAAGAGGGGAAAAAACATGCCCAATGGGAACGTGCCCATACTCAGGGAGTGGTGGAATAAAAGATGTTACCCCGATAAAACTCTTGTAGAATCAAATTCTGATTAAAGCATTGCAACACTGTTTTCACTTTATAATTAAACAATGTTCTTTATCTTTGTAAAAGATTCTATCACAAGAAAATGATAAATCTTTATTCCCGTATGTTCAATTTACTGATATCAAGTAAGATTTGAAATTACGGATTCAATAATATTAAAATAGATCAATACAATAGGAATAATGGCAAAGACAAATAATACAGCAGATATTGGTTTTGAGAAAGAAATATGGAAGGCGGCAGACTTGTTGCGGGGAAATCTTGACGCTTCGGAATATAAATCCGTGGTGCTGGGACTGATTTTCCTGAAGTATATATCGGATCGCTTTGAGGTAAAATATAACGAACTGAAGGAAGAAGGCGACGGCTTCGAGGAAGACAAGGACGAATACACGGCCGATAACATTTTCTTCGTGCCGCAAGAAGCTCGCTGGCAGATTGTGGCCAAAGCGGCTCATACGCCTGAAGTGGGTACTACGATCGACAATGCTATGCGCCTGATCGAGAAAGAGAATCCGCGCCTGAAAGGTATTTTGCCCAAGAATTTTGCCCGCCCCGAATTAGACAAACGCCGCTTGGGAGATGTGGTGGACCTTTTCACCAACATTCAGATGAAAGAGCATGGCGACACGAAAGACATTCTGGGCCGCACCTACGAATACTGCCTCTCGAAGTTTGCCGAAGCCGAAGGCAAGCTGGCTGGCGAATTCTACACGCCTGCCTGCATTGTGCGCACGCTGGTCGAGGTGTTGCAACCTTTTAGCGGTCGCGTGTACGACCCATGCTGCGGTTCGGGCGGCATGTTTGTGCAGTCGGCCCGATTCATCAACGAACATCAGGGCAGTCTCAATAACATCTCCGTATTCGGACAGGATAGCAATCCAACGACCTGGAAGATGGCACAGATGAACCTGGCCATACGTGGCATTGAGGCAGACTTGGGTCAATTTGCCGCCGATACATTCTTCGACGACCAACATCCTACGCTGAAAGCCGATTATATCTTAGCCAATCCGCCTTTCAACTTGAGCGACTGGGGTGCCGACAAGCTGCAAGACGACCCGCGCTGGCGTTACGGTATTCCGCCGTCGGGCAATGCCAACTTTGCCTGGTTGCAGCACATGATTTATCACCTCTCGCCTCGTGGCCGCATCGGCATGGTGCTGGCCAATGGTTCGCTCTCTTCACAGTCGGGCGGCGAAGGCAGTATTCGTGAGAACATCATCAAGGCCGATTTGGTGGAAGGTATCGTGGCAATGCCTTCGCAGTTGTTCTATACGACAGGTATTCCCGTTTCGTTGTGGTTCCTGAACCGCAACAAGAAGCAGCCGGGGAAAATCCTTTTCATCGATGCCCGCCAGATGGGAACAATGGTCACCCGCAAGTTGCGTGAGCTGGACGAAGAAAAAGACATTCAGCGTATCGCCCGCACCTTCGAAGACTTCGAAGCAGGCACATTGGAACCTGAAAAAGGATATTGCGCCGTGGCTACACTCGACGACGTGGCCAAGCAGGATTATATTCTTACGCCCGGCCGCTATGTGGGCATCGCAGAGGCCGAAGACGACGGCGAGCCTTTCGAAGAGAAAATGTCCCGCCTCACTAGTGAGCTATCAACATTGTTTGAGAAGTCGCATCAATTAGAGGGAGAGATTCGGAAGCAGTTGGTAAGTATTTGGTTTAGGATTTAATAATAAATACCATTTATGGAACGAACAAAAATAGTAAAATTGGGTGATGTGTTAAATTTTAAACGTGGTCACGATTTACCAAAGATAAAAATGCAAGATGGTAAGATTCCTGTTGCTGGTTCCAATGGTATCATTGGATATCACAATGAAGAAACTCCAATTCATCCTTGTATTACTATTGGAAGAAGTGGAAATGTAGGAACTCCATATATTTACGATAAATGTTGGGCTCATAATACAGTTTTATATGTAGATGATTTTAAAGGTAATGATCCTAAATATTTGTATTATCTTTTAAAGACAATAACATTATCATCTTTTGGTGGAGGAAGTGCAGTGCCCACATTGAATAGGAATCATATTCATCCTATTGAAATTAAGTACTTTGAGAATAATAAAACGCAAAAAAAAATAGCTTCTTTTCTTTCCTCTCTTGACGACAAAATCGAACTAAACCGCCGCATCAATGAAAATTTAGAGCAGCAGGCACAAGCCTTATTCAAGTCTTGGTTTATAGATTTTGGACCATTCAAGGATGGCAAGTTTGTAGATTCGGAGCTGGGGATGATTCCTGAAGGATGGAAAGTGGTAAATCTTTTAAATATAGCAGAATTATACGATTCGTTTAGAAGGCCTCTATCTTCCAGAGATAGAGCTCCTATGGAAAAATTGTATCC
>USAD01000023.1 GCA_900552415.1 uncultured Parabacteroides sp. | reverse complement strand
GGCAATCCGCAATGTTTACGATTGTCGAAGGACGAGTCGGGACTGTTCTATTATGATGGGGTACAGAATAGTATTAGTGCGGATTTTGGCTCGTTGCCCGCTACGGAAATGGCTCCAAGTGGTTATCAAGTGCCGGATTATAATGATCTCAGGACTTTTACCTGGGGTAATAATAGCAATATGGGGTATGGTTCAAACTGGTTCAATAATAATATGGAGGGTGATCTTCTTTTGCGTTTCCAGTATTTTATCGTGGAGCGACAAGATGTTGTTTGGCTAGGCGAACGTTATGGTTCAGTTATATTTTATGATTTTAGGCTTAATGGCGGATCAGATGGTCTAGTCTTGTTTGGACTGGGACATCAATGGGATGCGACCGCCGGAAACGTGGCTCCGAATAGTATCCTTTTCGCGACTTATGGAAATCGAGGCAGCACCTGGCAAATCGAAGGTTATCCTCAGTCCGATGGTCGGGGAAATTGGTATAAATTTACTGGCCAAAATACTGTTAAAACACGTACGATCCGTTGTGTGAAGACACCGGTGGATTATATATATTAAAACGAAGAGTTTGATTTATGGTTAAATATAATTTGACATGGTGGTGTTTGACGATGATTGCTTCTTTGGCGATGGTCGCTTGTTCGGAGGATCAAGAAGATCCTTATTTCAATTCTGGTCAGGAACGAGCCGTGAGGGCATGTTTGGCTCCGTTTATGGTAGATGGCGAATCGTCTGAATTACCGAGTGAGAATGAAGTGCGTGATATGAGGGCCTATTTGTTTGAGGATGGGGTCTTGTCTGAGGTCTATGAGAATATCGTAGAGAAAAATGGAATTTATACGCTGCCCGTTGATTATTTAAGGGGGCATTTATATTTTGTCGCGAATGGTGGTTTGGGAACACCGGCTATCGGCGAGCTGGATGAAGCGAGCTGGTTGGAATCCACTGTCGGCATGGATAACGGGGAGACTGTTCGTTTTCTTGCCGGACAATTGGATTTGGAGGCGTATACGGGTGCCACTGAGATACCCTTGACTTTAAAACGAGGTGTCGCCCGTGTGGATCTGCATATCGATTCGGCAGGCATTAAGGTCCATCAATTGAAACTGAGGAATGTGGCCGATCAGGGATTTGTTTTCCCCGGTGATGAGGTCACGACGCCCCCTTCCGCGGAAAAAGTTGATCTGGATGCGGGTTTCACGGAGCCTGTTATCCAAACGACTCGCGGAATCTTTTATATTTATGAACAGCGTAATGATCATTTGACGGTGGAGCTCTCTGTTTCTGTTGGTGATCAGGTTGAGCCTAAAACATTGACGGCAGCTTTGCCTTCTACGGTACGGCGGAATGCGGTTTACGTGTTGAATGTCCATCCGGATGGTAATGGCATGGGATTGAAGGCGGATGTTGAAGAATGGGATTATGCGGAGGACTTGATTCTTTCGCCGGATATCGCGAGTAAATTGATAATTGACGCATCGAGGAGTGATATCCCGGAAGGTGTTTCACTGGGAGAGAAGGGTGATCAGCTGAGCATATCGCATTTTGCGACCGCTTTTACGATAACGGTGGATTGTGATAACGTCTTGGAACTGGTCGGATTGGAACAGTTGCCAGCGGGATTCACGATTCGTTCCCAATCTTCGGGAGTCGCCGGGGAGAACAGTTTCAGGATCGAGAAAAAGTTGATGCCTGTTGGGGCAGAGGCGGAGTCGTTTGATATTCATTTTAAACGGAAAGGCCTGAATGAGGTTTATCCCGAAGATGTGATTCATGTCGTCATGGAAAAGAACCCGACCTTGTTGGAAGGTGATATTCAATTTGATATAGAAGACTATACCTATCGGTTTGGGGATTATGCGGATGGTGATTTTGGAATCTTTGAGGTTCCGGAGGGACGTGAGGTGATTGTTGAGGTGGATTCGGGCGAGGATCAGTGGATGATCGCCAAGAATGATAATGACGATAACCGGTTCCGTATTGTGGGTGGTTGGTAGCCTTATGATCCGAAAGCGGATGGCCGTGAGCAAAGTGCCCGGATTGTTATCCGAGATATCGGGATGGAGGTGAATCCACGGGAGGAATATACGGTGATCCGGAAGAATTATGGTCTGCCGGTGACTTTGATGAATGGTATCTGGTGGTGTAAATATAACTCGAGGGGCAACTCTAAAGATTTCGCTGACCAAATCCTTGTGCCGGACGATCCAGCCGCGGCTGCGGGTAAAACCTTGTTGCAATACCTGAATGAGTGCTCAGCGGCAGATTATCTTGCTCTTTGGAGATGGTCTTATCAGGGTGGAAATACTCAGGGGTTAAGAGTTGCTGATGTTAATGGTGTCGCCTCTCATGTCGGTTATATTTCGGCGGAAACTGTCCATACGAACAAGTTGGATCCGAAGGCGTTGGCACCGACAGGTTACGAGATGCCCAAGATAGAGTATTATAATCGTATTTTCCAGGAGTGGTGGATGTACGTGGATCGTGATGGAGGACCCTATAATGTATATTCGCCCTGGGAAGGAAACCGGCAAGTTTTTGTTGCGGCCGGTAATCGGACGGATCTCCAAATCGGAACTGTAACGTTGCCGAAAACCTCTCATTTTGAGGTTTATGATAAGATAAACGGTATCAAGAGAGAGTCCGTGACTTTCTATGGTCCGGGCGCCCAATGGGGCAGTGGTGGCGTGAATACGGATAAGTTCCTGTTCGCTTGTTATTCGCCATCCGGTAGTGGTTGGTATAACGGTAATTGGGGAATGCAATTTAATGGTGGTGGACCGAAGGATACCCGTATCGTACGTTTCATCAAGTCGCCAGTTGAGTATATTTACGGTTGGGAAGAGGAATAGTGTTGTTCTAAGGCCAATCAGGAGATAAGAAGAAAAAGAGGGGGAGATGGAAGGTCGGTTTATGGCCTATTCCATCTCCCCCTATAGGTTATGAGATTGGTTTAATCTTGCATCGTTTTTTCAGGTCCGGCTGGAGCATCTCCGGGAGCGGGTGCTTTTCTGGCTTTGGGTGGCATCGGGGGTCTTTGGGGACCATCATGCCGTTTGTGTTGTGCCAGGAATTTCCCTTTGGGGTGCCCAGGCTGGAATATTTTCTCCAGTTGTCTGGCATTCAGGATTTTTTGGAACTCATTGAAATACTTCTCCTGCGTGTCGAGCATTTTCTGTTGCCGTTCGAAATGCTCTTTCATCTGCGCCTTGATCTGCTCGTCAGTCCGGCTTTCCTTTTTGATATTGGGATCCGGAGCCTTGTGGCAGGCTTTCATCTCTTGGATATAAGCCTTATACAAGGGAGCGAACTTGGCTGAGGTCTCGTCGTCAAGACAAAGCCTTTCCTGCATTCTTTGGACTCTCTTTTCGATACGTTGTTCCTCTGTCAATCTTTTTCCCTCTTTCGTATTCTGGGCAACAAGGCTTCCGCAAGTAAGGGCGATTGTCGCCACGATCAATAATAAACGATTCTTTTTCATCTTCTCTGTTCAATTTGTTTGAGTAAATAAAGATATATTGCTTGTACAAGTTTTATGGGTTAGATGGTTTGGTGTGCGGATCGTTTATTGGATGAGTTAAAGTATTATGGTTCTTTAACAAGCATGTTCGTTTGGGTACCTGTTTTTAGAAAATGTGCCTATTTAGGAACGATTATTAATTTTTCTCGCCGGTGAAGTTAGGCGGATTTTGGGAAAGTGAGTATCTTTCGGGAAAATTTGCGGAGGCATCTTAAGGCAAGAGACAGTTTAGGCAGTAATATATAATATGGTAAAAGCGATTTTTTTTGATATCGATGGAACGTTGGTCAGTTTCAAGACCCATCGTATCCCGGATTCCACGCTTGTGGCGTTGGACCTGTTGCGTAAGAAAGGTATCCGGCTTTTTATAGCGACCGGTCGGCAGTTTTATTCAATAGATAATTTGGGGGATCAGGAATTTGACGGTTTTGTTACCTTGAATGGTGGCTATTGCATCACAGGTGATCAGCAAGTGATCTATCGCCATCCGATCGAGCCGTCGGATATCGAGGCGTTGGTGCGTTACCAAGAGTCAGTCGAGACTTTCCCTTGTGGCCTGGTACTCGATCGTGAGATTTACATAAATTATTCGAATGAGACGGTTCTTGAGTTGTTCGGAATGCTGAACTTCCCGCCGCAGCCGATCCGTCCGTTGCGTGAGTCGTTGGGGCAGGATGTTTATCAGTTGATCGCCTTTTTCACGGAGGGACAGCAGGAGCGCATCATGTCGGTTTTACCCAATTGTGAGGCAACCCGTTGGAATCCACTGTTTGCCGATGTCGTGCCTAAGGGAAGCAACAAGGCGATTGGTATTGATCAGATGATCCGTCATTATGGGATCTCCTTGGATGAGACGATGGCTTTTGGTGATGGAGGCAATGACTTGGCGATGTTGCGGCATGCGGCTATTGGCGTGGCGATGGGCAATTCGGTGGATGAGGTACGTGAAGGCGCTGATTATGTGACAACCTCTGTGGATGAGGATGGTATCTATAATGCCTTGAAGCATTATGGTATAATTTGAATCCTCTTTGTATCAGTGTAGATGCTTCATGTTTTTTAAGGAAACGGTCTTAATAGAATCTACTGTTCTTAAAAAATACAAAATACATGATTTTTAATCATGTTATAAAACATATTTCCGAGATAAGGTTGTATCTTTGTGGTGTCAAAAAAAAGATAGTTTAGGTTTATTAATTAGCCCTTCTTAGCGTAGAAGGCTCAAAAAAGGGAGATGTTATTATGATGAATGTAAGTGAAAATGAATCTCGTACTTTAGCTATGTTACGTTATCAGGCTGCACGTTATCAAGCCGCAAGAAACGGCGCGATGTGCCAACAGGTCAATGCGGAGATTCGTCGCCTGTTAACCAAGGCTCAAGCGAGTGCCGCAAACGCGTAATCAATGCGTTTGCTTTTTTAGAGTGAATTAAGTTTTTGTGGTAACTGATTTATCTCTTTCCCCCGGAAACGGGAGGTAAAGAGATAAATAAAAGTAGTAGGACTTTCATCGCTAAAAGGCGTTGATGGTCTTTTTTTTGTCCTAATATGGCGTGATGGCCGATGCTAATGGTTCTTTGATCCGGTCCGGTCTTTAGATGGATACGATCCAGTCGTAACGCCAGTACTGTACGGTCGGTACTCCAGTACTCTCCGGGAAGTACTGGAGTACTTTCCGCATCGGACTGCAGTACTTTCCCAATGGTACTGGAGGTATGATCGCACTCCGCTCACACGAACACCGCTTTGTGTTCATTTCTTTCCTGAGGCAATCTTTAAAGCGGATAAAAATGCTTACATTTGTCCCTATGCTAAAACAATATAAACGATATAAGCACATGAGAAAAAAACGATGGACGGCCATGTGTTTGGCTATTTGGGGCATGATCGGGCCGTTGGCGGCGCAAACGCCAGAAGAGAGAGGATTGGAAGTGATTAATCGGGCGACCGCCGAGGCGCATATTGGCTTCCTGGCCGATGATGACCTGCTTGGTCGGGAAGCGGGAACACGTGAGGGGCGGATCGCCGGCGATTATATCGTGGCGAACCTCAAGTCGCTGGGTATAGCGCCATTGGATGGAAGTTATTATCATCCTTTTGAGGCTTATCATCTTGAGCGACAAAAAAGAGGGGCCCGTTGGCAAGTGGAGCCGGATTCGATCGTAAAGATCAAGCAAACGAATGCCTACCAAAAAATGTCCCTCAACAATATCTTGGGAGTTATTGAGGGGAAGAATCCAAATGAGATCGTGATTGTTGGCGCGCACTATGATCATCTGGGGCTCGATCCTTTCCTGGAGGGCGACCAGATCTATAACGGGGCGGATGACAATGCCTCGGGCGTGTCGGCCGTCTTACAGATAGCCCGGGCGTTTGTCGCGACGGGCGAGCGACCGGAGCGAACCGTGATTTTCGCCTTTTGGGATGGCGAGGAAAAAGGTCTGCTTGGCTCACGTCATTTTACCCGTAGTTATCCGGAGATCGGGAAGGTGAAGGGTTACTTGAATTTTGATATGATCGGCCGTAACAACGACGAGTCTAAACCGAAGCACGTGGTCTACTTTTATACGGAGTCGCATCCCGCTTTTGGGGAATGGCTGAAGGGCGATATCAAGAAATATTCCCTGGGATTGGAACCGGATTATCGGCCTTGGGACAAACCGGTGGGTGGCAGCGATAACGGCTCGTTCGCACGGTTGGAGATCCCGATCATCTGGTATCATACCGACGCTCATCCCGATTATCACCAGCCGAGTGATCATGCCGAGCGGATCAACTGGGAGAAGGTGGTCGCCATCACGAAGGCCTCGTTCCTCAACATGTGGTACATGGCCAATAAGAAGGAATTTTGAGGTATATATATTAATGTAAAAGAAAAGGGCGACATGCTTTGGAGGGAAGATCCCGCCGGCATGTCGCCCTTTATTGTATCGGACTTTTCTTGTCTATTATTGCATACCTTCAGTCTGGACGTTCTTGTTGATCTTCTTGATCAATCCCTGCAGAACAGCGCCTGGGCCTAACTCGATGAAGTGGTCAGCGCCATCGGCGATCATGTTCTGTACGCTCTGTGTCCATTTAACCGGAGCGGTCAGCTGAGCGATCAGGTTAGCCTTGATCGTATCCGGGCAAGTCTCAGCCTTCGTGCTGACATTCTGATAAACCGGGCAAGAAGGCTTGCTGAAGTTTGTAGCCTCGATAGCCGCGGCCAATTCAGCTCTGGCCGGTTCCATTAACGGAGAGTGGAAAGCACCGCCCACTTTTAGTTTCAAGGCACGTTTAGCGCCAGCGGCCAACATCTTCTCGCAAGCGGCGTCGATACCTGGGATAGAACCGGAGATCACAAGCTGTCCCGGGCAGTTATAGTTGGCGCAAACGACAACCTCGCCCTCTATGCTGGCGCAAATCTCCTCAACCTTCTCATCCGGCAAGGCGAGTACGGCCGCCATGGTGGAAGGAGTCGCCTCGCATGCCTTCTGCATGGCCATGGCACGTTTTGAGACCAGGACAAGGCCATCCTCGAACGACAGGGCGCCAGCGGCAACCAAAGCGGAGAACTCACCCAATGAGTGACCGGCTGTCATGTCGGGCTGGAATTGGTCGCCTAACGTCTTCGCTAAAATAACGGAGTGTAAGAAAATAGCGGGTTGAGTCACTTTTGTCTGTCTCAAGTCCTCATCCGTCCCGCTGAACATCATATCGGTGATACGGAATCCCAAAATATCATTCGCTTTGTCAAACAACTCTTTAGCAAGAGCGTTACTTTCGTAAAGGCCTTTGCCCATACCTACGAACTGGGCGCCTTGGCCAGGAAATACGTACGCTTTCATATTTCTAATAATTTTCTAATTTTGTTTTTTTAGACCTCGCGAAGGTAATAAATTTGGGAGAATGTAACTTATAATTAATAACAAATACTATCTTTGCCCCCGTAAAACAAGAGTAATTTAAACTAAATGTTTTTTAATATCATGAATGAGTTATTATTTATTGGAAATTTAGGAACAGGTGAGATTATCATTATCGCTATTATCGTATTGTTGTTGTTCGGTGGAAAGAAGATCCCCGAGTTGATGAAAGGCATCGGTAAGGGCGTGAAGAATTTCAAGGATGGCGTTAAAGGTTTGGAAGACGATATTAAGATAGACGATAACGATACTACAAAGAAATAAGGCGAGATGCAACAGACTGATGAGATGTCATTCTGGGATCACCTGGAAGAACTTCGTTGGACGTTGTTTCGCTCTATTTTAGCGCTCTTTATTTTCGCGATCGGCGGATTCGCCGTCATGCCGTGGCTGTTCGATAATGTCGTGATGGCGCCATGCAGTTCCGACTTTATCGTCTATAGGGAAATGTGCAAGATTAGTGAATATTTGCCTTTCCTGCCGGATTTTTGTAACCAGGAGTATCATGTGAATATTGTCAACATCAAGTTGGCGTCGCAGTTCTTTACGCACATGACCACCTCTTTTTGGCTGGCATTGCTCCTGACCTTCCCTTATCTGATGTATGAGGTATGGAAGTTTATCAGTCCGGCTCTTTATGAGAACGAGAAGAAGAACGTCCGCTGGGTGTTCCTGTTCGGAACGGTCATGTTTTTTATCGGTTGCGCTGTTGGTTATTTTCTGGTGTTTCCGATGACACTTAGGTTCTTGGCGACCTATCAGTTGAGTGCGGCGATAACGGAGCAGGTTTCCCTGGATTCTTATATGGACAATTTCCTGATGTTGATTTTCGTCATGGGAATTGTTTTCGAGATGCCGTTATTGTCATGGCTCTTGTCTAAGATTGGATTGTTGAATCGCTCGTTCTTCCATAAATACAGGCGGCACGCGATCGTCGGCCTGTTGGTTGCGGCGGCTTTCATAACGCCAAGTAGCGATCCGTTCACTTTGGGAATTGTCTTTTTCCCGTTGTATGGATTGTATGAATTGAGCGCGTTCTTTGTCAAGAAAGCACCGGACGATGATGAGGTGGATGATGACGAGAGTGACGATGACGCTTGAGAGGAGAGACTATTAAAGGCTTAAACGTATAACGTAAGATTGAAATAGTTGGTGGCTGGTGTTTTTTTCTTAAGAAAAAGGAACCTGTCGCCAACTATTTTTTTGTATATAGGTTATCTATATGTTGTATGTGAGATTTATATTTCTAAATAAATATTCATCATTTATGAAGAAGGTTGTTCGTGTTTTTGTTTTTTGTCTCTTCGGGATGTTGGCCATAGTGTCTTCTTATGGTCAGGAGCCTGTGTCCAGGGTTGATACGACTCGGCAATCACAGGAAGAAATACAGGAAATGTATATCAGGTATGCTTCTCTTGTGATGTCTAAGCATGCTAAGGAACGAAAGGAATATACGGCAAAGGCTGTGATTATGCCCGTATTTGGCTTTGGCGCTTCCCAGTTGTCTGGAGGTATCATGGTAGGTTATATGGCTCGGATGGGAGGATATGTGAAATTGAAATCGGGCTTGACTAGTAGTTTGTCGACGGGTGATCTGGAGTGCGATAAGGGAGGTTACGTGGAAGGCGGAGACCAACCGTTGTGGTTTACCGGCAATAAGCACAAAAGCCGTTTCGCCGCGACTGCCGGTGTGACCTATGCGATCACGAAGCCTGTTTTCGCTTATGTCGGTGTTGGTTATGGTAACCGGACCTTGGCGTGGGAGACAACAGACGGTGGCTGGGCGAAGGTCAGCGACTACTCTTTCAATGGTGTTGAGGTGGAAGCCGGCGCGATCGCCTATTGGGAAAGATTGGCCTTCTCGGTGGGTGTCCAGACAAATAGTTTCAAATATTTAGAGGGAAATATTGGTATAGGCGTTATTTTCTGAAAGGATGGATGTTATGAACAAGATTTTTATGAATATAAGGAAGATCGGGTTGGGTATGGCCCTGTTGGGTGCCTTGTGCGCTTGCGAGAAGGATGAGGAGCCGATCGTTTTTTCCGCAAAGTTGGAAGTTTATGAGCCATTGACGGTTGGCCGGACTTTCGCGACCTTGAACGGTTCGGTGACTCTCGACGGTTCGGCGACGGTTAAGGAGGTTGGTTTTGTCTATTGGGAAGCGGGGAGTCCCGAAGAAAAGACGACCGTGGAGGGTGATACGCTCGCCTTGTCGGAAGTGACTGTTCAACTCGAGGGGTTGAGAATGGAGACCGAATACGAGTATCAACTTTTTGTGGGTAACGGACAGAGCCAGAAAAAAAGTAGCGTATCTCGTTTCTCGACAACTCGGACAAGTGTTCCTTTGTTGTCGGAAGTTTCTTATGATACGGCAACCGGGCAACTTTCCGCTGTGGTAAAAGACGATGGTATCGATGGCACTGGTGATAATTTGGAGCAAAAAGGTTTCTGTTGGGGAACTCGTGTGAACCCTACGATCTCCGGTAATATGATTGAGGTTGAGGAATCCGGTTTGAATCTAGTGGCTACTTTCCCGGAAGAATTGGTTGACACGGTTTATATAAGGGCTTTCGCCCAAAATAATATTGGTTATCTGGCTTATGGCCCGACCTTGAAAATTACGCCGGGTGAGGAGCCGGTTGAGCCGGGCGACTCGGCGGAGGTGAAATGGGCTTTGGGCGAGATCGCTGTTGTGGATACGCTGGCTCGTACGTTCCAGGGAACGGTTGCCACGAAAGGTGATGCGGTCGTATCGGCTTGGGGCTTCTGTTGGAATCAGGCGGGTAATCCGACAATTGAGGAAAACCGGGTGGAGACCGATTCTACGTTGGTGGCCAACCTGACCGACCTGCTTGATGATCAAACCTATTATGTGAAGGCTTATCTAGTGGCAAACGATAGTGTCATTTACAGTCCGGAATTGACTTTCTTAAGTCGATCAGTGGTTGAGATTGTAGAGCCTACAGTTGGTTACGTCAACTTGGTGGATGAGAGAAATTATACATTGGGCTCAGCTGTCGTGAATGATGGAGGATCGCCTGTCACTAAAAAAGGCTTCTGTTGGAGTGATACGGAGATCCCGACCCTTGAGAACGGCGGGTGGATTGCTGCCGACGAATATTTTCAGGCCGTCATGCAGGATTGTCTGAATCCGGGGAGCTATACCATTCGGGCTTTCGCAACCAACGAGGCCGGTACCGGATATAGTGAGCCTTTTACATTGACGATCAAGGCTCTGAACGACCGGTTGCCGGTGATGGGCGAGGTATCATATACGGACGATGGCTATTTTTATGGCCAAGTGTTTGACGATGGTGGGTTGCCAATAATTTATCAGGGCTTCTGTTGGAGTAAAGAATCGGCTGAGCCGGTTTGGGATAGTGCCTGGAGCGTCTTTTCGTCAACAAACTTTTTCTCCAAGATCGAGCTCTCTCCAGGACATTATTACCTGCGCGCTTTTGCGGTGAATGAAGGAGGTGTCGGTTACAGTGAGCCGATCGAGATAACCATCGACTCGGAAGATGAGGGTTACCTGCCTTTGCTTGGCGAGATTACACCGGTTGAAGGCATGTCTGACCTCTATCAATGTGAGGTCCTTGATGATCGGGGTATGGAGATTTCGGTCCGTGGTTTTTGTTGGGTAACCGATTCGAGTATGTTGCCAACCATCTGGAGCGATCGCTTGGAGGTGGATGAGTCATTTATTTTCGACGCGACGAATCTCTCTTCCGCGGGAAACTATTATGTAAGGGCCTACGTGGTCACGGCTTCTGGCGAGATCGTGTATAGTATTTCTACCGTAATTAAGCGGTGAATTTGATATTTAATTTGTAAGAAGAAATCCGACAAGAATGAGTCCCCTTTAATTGGGGGGAATTTAATTCTTGTCGGATTTTTTAATTCTGTTCAGCAGATATTTCTATCTGTTTATTTCCAATCCACTAACGATGATTTGAAGTAGTTCCAGTTCATAGCGTCCCAGATCAGTGAGTGGGAGGCAAGGCGGACTTTGTACTCATCCCAGTTGGTGTTTTCTACAGCCGACCAGCCCTTTTCGGCGACACCGGCCAAGCGAGGCATCAACAGGAACTGCAGGTCGCTGAAGCTACGGACGGTCTCGCACCAGATAGCTGCCTCCACACCGGCGATATCCTTGGCCGGATCCAGACGATCGTCGAATTTAGCCGGATTCCAGTCGTACATCTCAGCTATGGTCTGCTTGGTATAGCCCGCGAGTCCCAATCGGCCTTGCTCCGCGGCTTGTGTAGAATCGACGCTGGCCTCCTTATAAGGATGGTCGAGATAGACATAGCCACTTGGCGACAAGATGATCCTGGCCTTTTTCTCCAGTCCGAGACCCATGTCTTTGGCGTTTTTCATGAAGGCCTCTTTCATCATTTCCTGGAGTTCTTTAGGCATAGTCGATTTCTTCTTTTTGGTGGTGTCGTTAGCGTTATCAGCGGATGGCGTGTTCTTATAGTGCACCCAATATTGCATCAGGTCGCCCTCGTCAAGATTCGTACGGGCGGATTCTTGCCAGCCGACAACCTTCTTGCCCTGCTCTTTCACGATACGGCGGGTTTGATCGACAAACCGGACATATTTATCCTCTGATAATCCCCAAGTCTCGTCGCCTCCGATATGGATATAGCTGCCGGGAGTCATGGCGGCCAACTCAGCGATTACGTCCTTGACCAATTGGGTTGCCTTCGGGTCATCCACGTCGAGCGCGCCAATGGCCTGTCCGCTCATGTTCAATTGGAAATTGAGCTTGGCGGCGTTCTTCAGGTCTGGATAAGCGGCGAAGATCGCTTTGGTATGGCCAGGAAGGTCGATTTCAGGGACGATAGTGATGAAGCGCTCCTGAGCATAAGCGACAATCTCCTTGTATTGCTCTTGGGTGAAGAAACCAACGGGTTTACCCTCGTTCTCACGCATGCCGCCGATCTCGGTCAATTTGGGGTGACTCTTGATCTCAATGCGCCAGCCCTCGTTATCGGTCAGGTGCATGTGCAGCACGTTGAATTTATAGAGAGACAGCAGGTCGATCACCTGTTTCACCTCATCGATCGTGAAGAAGCAGCGGCTCAGGTCGAATGAGAAACCTCGCCAGGCGAAGCGGGGATTATCCACGACATTCAGGACAGGGAGATAGAGCGTCTCGCCGGAAGCGGCAGGATTGCCGGCGATCAACTGTTTTAACGAGGTTGTGCCTCGATAGATGCCTTCCGCGGCCATGGCTTCGATGGTGATGTTGTTCTCCTGGATATCGAGCGCGTAACGCTCATCGGCGGGATTGCCATCCTTGGCGCTGATGCCATAGGCGGCAGGCAGGGCGGCAAGAGCCTGGTTTGACGGATTCAACGAGAGGAAGATACCATTGCCCGGATTTTGTCCGGCAGCCTCGGCCACGGTCAATGTGAGGCCGGCTTGGCGTTTGGCGTAAGCGGCCAGATCGTTGGCGATCCCTTTCAGGGATGGATCCGAATAAGAGATGACGCTGTTTGGTTTCAGAGCGAAATTACTTTTTGTAACGGTTGTTTGTGTGGGCGCGGGAACTAAATTGAAGTTTCTTGGGCCGACCTCTGGTGATGAGCAGGCGGTCAGCAACCCAAAGCCACATATCGCGGCAAAGGCGCGCCAATAAGAAATTTTTTTCATCTGTATTTGTTTTTAGTTGAAATTACGCCTTAAAGTTACGCGAAAAAAGGACAGGATGAGTATTGAATCGTGTCGACGTTTACGGATGTGGAAATATTAAAAAAATGATTACCTTTGGATTTTGATAGGCGATCCGTTTATGTCGGCTATCAATGAGTTGTATTTTAATTGATTAATGATTATGTCTGACAGTATAGTGATCATACCGACCTACAACGAGAAGGAGAATGTCGAGAACATTATCCGTGCGGTGTTTGGTCTGGAGAAGGAGTTTCATATCCTGGTGATCGATGACGGCTCGCCCGATGGTACCGCGGCTATCGTCAAGGGTTTGATGGCGGAGTTCCCGGAACGTCTGTTCATCGTCGAGCGTAAGGGAAAACTGGGTTTGGGTACCGCTTATATTTGTGGTTTCAAATGGGGACTCGAGCATGGCTATCGTTTCATCTTTGAGATGGATGCCGATTTCAGTCACAACCCGAACGATTTGCCCCGTCTCTACGACGCTTGCGTGAATGGTGGGGCTGACGTGGCCGTCGGCTCTCGTTATTGTAATGGGGTAAATGTCGTGAACTGGCCGTTGGGACGGGTACTGATGTCTTATTTTGCCTCGGTCTATGTAAGAATCGTTACCGGCATGAAGGTGCGGGATACGACCGCCGGCTTCAAGTGTTACCGTCGGGAGGTGCTTGAGACAATCGATTTGGATGGCATTCATTTCAAGGGATACGCTTTCCAGGTCGAGATGAAGTTTACGGCCTATAAGTGCGGTTTCAATATTGTCGAGGTGCCGATCATTTTTGTCAACCGGGTATTGGGCGTCTCAAAGATGAACTCCTCAATCTTTGGCGAGGCGCTGTTTGGCGTGCTCCAATTGAAATGGTGGAGCCTTTCCCATAAATTTCCACAAAAGAAGTTATTGATAAAAAATCCGACGATCCTGAATGAGGGCCGTCGGTTTGTCGGCTCCCTGTTGATCGAGGGCGATAAGATTAGTCGCATAGGCGAGGGAGACGTGACGGGTGATCCGGCTTTCGAGGCCGATGAGGTGATCGACGCGACGGGCAAATGGTTGTTACCGGGCGTAATCGATGACCAGGTGCATTTCCGTGATCCGGGCCTGACGCACAAGGGCGATATGGAGTCGGAGAGCCGGGCGGCCGTGGCGGGTGGCGTGACTACCTTCATGGATATGCCCAACACGAAACCGCAGACAACAACCATCGAGCAGTTGGAGTGGAAATTCCAGCGGGGCGCTGAGGTCTCGCGTGCCAATTACTCTTTCTTCTTTGGTGGTACGAACGATAATACGGCGGAGATCGAGCGGTTGGATCGTTCACGCATTCCGGGCTTGAAGCTTTTCCTCGGCTCGTCGACGGGAAATATGCTGGTCAACAATCCGGACACGCTGGAACGTATCTTTAAGGAGAGTGGCATGCTGATCGCCGTCCATGCCGAGAAGGAGGAGGTGATCAAGCGCAATATCCAATATTATACCAACCTGTATGGCGAGGATCTCGACATCTCGTTCCACAGTAAGATCCGTAGCGAGGAGGCTTGTTATGCCTGCTCATCGGAAGCGGTCGAGCTGGCGACGAAGGTCGGCGCCCGGTTGCACCTGTTGCATTTGTCGACAGGCAAGGAGGTGACGTTGCTCGACAACCGTTTGCCTTTGGCCGAGAAGAAGATCACGGGCGAGGTCTGTGTCCATCACTTGTGGTTCCATGATGGCGATTACGCCCTGTTTGGCAACCGCATCAAATGGAATCCGTCGATCAAGACCATCGAGGATCGTCAGGCATTGCGCGACGCGGTCAATAATAACAAGATTGATATCATCGCGACCGATCATGCGCCGCATCTCTTGTCGGAGAAGGAGGGCAGTTGCCTGAAAGCCGCTTCTGGTGGACCGTTGATCCAGCACTCACTGATCGTCATGCTCGAGCTGGCGATGGAAGGTCGCTTCACCTACGAGAAGGTGGTCGAGAAGATGGCACATATGCCGGCGGAGCTTTACCACATCGACCGTCGGGGTTATATTCGTCCGGGCTATTACGCAGATCTGGTATTGGTGGATCCTAATCAAACATGGACAGTAGCGAAAGAGAACATTCTCTATAAATGCGGCTGGTCGCCTTTCGAGGGCTACACTTTCCATCATGGTGTCTGGAAGACCTTCGTCAACGGACAACTGGCCTATACGGATGGCCGGGTGAACGATTCTGTCCGTGGTATGGAGGTGCGCTATTTGGATTAAGTAGTTTCTAGGGGAGCATGAAATGGCTTAAGATCTTCTTGATTTGGGTCTCGTTTATCCCATTGGCGATCCTTAATGGTGGTTGCCGGGAATATTTTTTTGTAAGTTGGTTGGGATATCCGTTGGCGACCGCATTGAGTGGCGTTATTCTTGGCTTTTTGATAGCGCTTGTTACTGCCATTTTATTGCCTCGGGTAAAAAGTCTATCAAGGCGTGACCTGCTTATGACGAGCATCATTTGGCTGTTGTTGACCATCGGTTTTGAGTTCTCTTTTGGTATCGCTGGTGGCGCGTCTTTTGAGGAGTTGCTGATTGCTTATAATCCCATGACTGGTAATCTATGGCTTTTAGTGCTAGGAGTTACCTTTGGAGCGCCGCTTTTGTTGTATAGACGATAAAAAATGGAAATACAATCGCTATAAGAGATCCGGATATCTTTTTAACAATGTCATTAATAGACGGCTTGGTAAATGAACTGTAGTTCACTTGCCAAGCCGCTTTTGTTTTAATGATATGGAATTATTGTCGACGGGATCGTTAGGTGTTAACGATGCCCATTATAAGGTGCTAATAATGCCTGTTGTTGGAACCTAATAACCCCAGTCGTGAGGAGTCGTTGATCGCTTCGGTTTTTTCCTGTCCTGAATAGATTGCGATATTAACGTTACGATAATTATGTATTGATTTAATGTCAATCCGTTCCGAAAAGGATTCCAGTCCTTTTCGAAGAAAACTCTAGTCCTTTCCGAAGGAAACTCTCTTTTTCTCCGAACGTATATTTGGAACATAAAATTGTAATATTTATTGTTGTGCCCTTATATTCGCGGAAAAGATAAGGAATTTATGGTAATGAATTTGATGGAAACCGAAAGAATTCTTCTTCGCCCGTGGCGTGAGGAGGACGCGGCCGCTTTGTTCAAATATGCCAGTCATCCGGCGATAGGGCCGATAGC
>USAD01000022.1 GCA_900552415.1 uncultured Parabacteroides sp. | reverse complement strand
CTGGAACAGTTCCGGGAAAAGTTGACGGTTCTTTTCGGTGATCGCCTCATGTTTTTGGGCCTGCAGGGCAGTTATGGCCGGGGAGAGCAGACGGCGGCGAGCGATATCGACGTGGTGGTAATTCTGGATAAAGTCGGTTTTGAGGACCTGAGCGCTTACCGGGGCCTGCGCGATACGATGGAGCATCGGGAATTGATTTGTGGCTTCGTGGCCGGGTGGGGTGAGCTGGAGCATTGGGAAAAGTCGGACTTGGCGCAACTTCTTTATGATACACATCCAATTGTTGGCTCGTTGGAACGGGTATGGGCACTTTTATCCGACGAGGATATCCGTCGGGCTGTGCTGATTGGGGCTTGTGGCCTTTATCATGCCTGCTCGCACAATTTCCTCCATGCCCGTGACGGAGCTACACTAGTCGCTCTTTACAAGACGGCCCGTTTCACCATGCGTATGAGGCATCTGATGAGGAGTGGCAACTATATTGCCTCGATGGGTGAGTTGGCACGGAATGTCCCGGAAAAGGATCGGCGTCTCCTGGAAATCGCCGGCTCGATCACCGGCGAGGAGGATGAGGAGACCTTTGACCATTACAGCCGCCTGTTGCTGGAATGGACGAGCGAGGTGATTGGCGCTTGACCTATTGGATATTGATCAGCTTGTGTGTCTGCAGGCTGAGCCGCCAATCGGGATGGGCCAGGATATAGTCGATAACCTCTTGCGTATTCTGGCCTGAACAAGGTTGCAGGAAATAATGGTCGGCCGGGATCTGCCGGTAAGCCTCAACGTCTTGGCCGACAAAAACTACTTTAATCTCGTTCGCCCGATCAAGAACGACGGGAGCGCCCATCTTGGGCGAGCAGGTAATCCAGTCGATCGCCTTGGGTAATGGCCGGGTGCCGTTGGTCTCGATGCAGACCTGTTTGCCGGCCTGGTGCAGGCGGTCGATCAGTTCGTCGTCGATCCAGAGTCCGGGCTCGCCACCGGTCAGGATAACGAATTTGGCCGGATATTGGTTGATGGTCTCGATAATCGTCGCGTCCTCCATCCAGTTTCCCTCCTCATGGCGAGTATCGCAGAAATCACATTTGAGGTTACACCCCGAGAAGCGGACAAAGACTGCCGCCGTACCGGTATGGAATCCCTCGCCTTGCAGGCTGTAGAATATCTCGTTAATCTTTCTCATAGATCGCCATGTTGCCTTCGGATTCTTGAACTTCCACCTTGAAGCAGGTCGGGATTTGATCGCAGACCCATTTGGCGATATTCTCGGCCGTCGGGTTGAAGGGGAGGATATCGTTCAGGTTCTGATGGTCGAGCTTTGACTTGACCGCTTTCTTGATGTGACTGAAGTCGACGACCATACCGTCCGCGTTGAGAGTCGGGGATTGACAATAGACGGTGATGATCCAGTTGTGACCGTGCAGGTTCTCGCACTTGCTGGCATAGGAGAGGCTCAGGTGGTGCGAGGCCGAGATTTCCATTCGTTTAATGACTGTGTACATAATGTAAAATAGCTATTGATGGATAAATGGACCGTCCTAATGTCACCTCGGTCGGTCGCTTTTGGATTGTTGTCGCGTATTTTATGGGCGACACGAGCGCGAAAGTAAGCATTATCTCTGAATAATTGATTAAGTTCGCGTCGGATTTGTAAATAAGGAGAGTAACGTGAAGGTTATAGGTAGAGTTTGCTGGTTGTGCGGGTTGGTTTTATGGTTAGGATTGATGGGCTGTCGGCCGGAGATGCCGGTCACCTCGACGATCACGATCGAAGGCGACGGACTAACCTTGGAGGTGAACAAGAAGTTGTACGGCCTGACGCTCGAGGAGGTGAATCATGGCATTGACGGAGGCCTATACGCCGAGCTGATCCAGAACCGTAGTTTTGAGGATGGCGTTCCGCCCTTGAACTGTCCTTACGACGCCGTTAGTCGGCGTTTGCGGACACCTAATGGATGGTATATTCCCTTTATTCCCGCCGATTCTATTCCCGGATGGCGGGCATTGACGAATACATGGATATGGATGGATACGAAGGAGGTGCCCAACGATCGTAACCGGCGCTCGTTGTTGGTCAACTCGTCCGCGGCGACCGATAGTCTGCTGACTGGCGTGGTCGCGGAGGGATATGGTGGTATCCCGCTCCGGAAAGGAGCCCGTTACCGCCTCTCTTTCTTCGCGAAAGGGACAGGTTTGGCCCGTATGGTGCGGGTTGGCTTGAGGGATTCCGCGGCAACTCGCCCGGCAAGCGATCGTTTCGAGTTTACCCCGACAGCGGAGTGGCGGCGTTATGCGCATACCTTCACGGCTACGGAGGATATGGAGAGGGCTTCGTTGCTTTTCTCGGCCGATTCGTCGTGTATGTATTGGCTGGATGTGGTATCCCTTTTCCCGGAGGAGACTTGGAAAGGACGACCGAATGGTGTCCGGTCCGATTTAGCGGCAATGCTCGACTCGCTGCATCCCAGTTTCATTCGTTTCCCGGGAGGCAGCTTTGTGGAGGGCTATACCGCCGGAACCTATCCGGTCTGGCGTGAGACAGTGGGTGATATCGCTACCCGCCGTTCGTTCTGGAATGTCTGGGCTTATGGTACGACCAATGGTATGGGATATCATGAGTATCTCCAGTTGTGTGAGGATTTGGGTGCCGAACCGATCTATGTGATCAATAGCGGTGTGACGAGCCAGAGCCGACGGCCTCGTTATGAGGATATCACGCAAATGGACAAGTTGGTGACCGACGCTCTTGAGGCTATTGCCTATGCGAACGAGCCTGCAGACTCGACATTGGGCAAGATGCGGGCGGCGCATGGGCATCCCAAGCCTTTTAACCTGAAATACATCGAGATTGGCAGTGAGAATTACGGACATGAGTATAACCGTCGTTTCGCTCTTTTCAAGAAAGCGATTAATGAGGCTTTCCCGGAGGTGACGGTAATCAGCAGCGCGACCGTGTCCCGCCAGTTACGCAACGATTGGATCGATTCCCATTATTATTCGAATGAGCGCTTTTTCGCTTCCGGATCGGAACGTTTTCATCCGGATCATTATTCCCGGCGATCGCCAATGGTCTTTATCGGTGAGTTCGGGACAGTGGGCGACTCGACAGGAGGAACCTTGCGGTCCGCCATCGCCGAGGCTTGCTTTATGATCGGAGTAGAGGAAAATCCGGATGTCGTACGGCGGCTCGGTTTTTCGCCTGTTTTTGGGAATGTCGCTTTCGAGCAGTCGAAAGGGGCTTTAATTCAGGTTGATGGTGGTCGTGCGGTAGCTTCGCCCTCTTATCACCTGTTGCGGCTTTTCGCCAACCATCGGGGTGATGTCCTCTTAAAATCGGAGGTGCAGACTTATAATCGTCCTCAGGTTTATGATGGACACGCCGGGATCATGCTTTTTGATAACAGCTACGATTTTGAGGAGATTCGTTTGAATGGTCAGCCTCTTAACGGCATTACCGTGGCGAGAGGTGAATGGAAACAGGAAGGCTCGGCCGTAAGACCGGCACCGAATAAGTGGAACCAGGTCTTGTTGGGTGATACTGGTGTCTATGATTGTGATTTTACCTTAAAAATCCGACGAACGAAGGGCAGTGGCCCGACACAATTGCGCCTGCGGGATAACGGCAAGCAGGGTGATGAGGCTGATTTCATTGGGATGAATATCGGAACCGGACGATGTGAACTGTTTCATCAGGCTGGTGGCGTTCGGGATTCATTGGGCGTTTCGGTGCCTTTCCCTTTTGAGAGTAACCGGTGGTATACGGTGCGTTTGGTTTGCGAGCGGGAACGGATACAATGTTATGTGGATGGCGAGTTGACGCATGATGTCCAGATGCGTCCATTGCCCTCGCTGGTGTCTGTCTCCACGATTGATGAGGCTAAACAATTGCTTTATGTGAAAGTGGTGAACACGACTTTCCACGATGAGCGGACAGCTTTGCATATCAATGGCCTGAATGTCAGTAATGAGTTTGAGGTCTGGGAGATGTCAGGTGAGCCGGAAGACCGGAATACGTTCGATGATCCGGAACGTGTCGCGCCGCGCTACAAACGAGTGATCCTGTCACCGACGGAGCAATGGAGTTATGTCTTCCCCCCGAAATCGATCTCGCTGTTGGTCTTTCGGCTGGATTCCTGATTCGGATCTTGGGGAATTATGCCTAAATTCGCGATAAAAGAAAAGTAAGATAGGAATATGAAGATAGCGATTGTTGGAACAGGCTATGTCGGCTTGGTAACAGGTACCTGCTTTGCTGAGATGGGAACGGAGGTGTATTGCGTTGACGTGAACCGTGAAAAGATCGAAGGCTTGAAAAAGGGAGTGATGCCGATTTATGAGCCAGGCTTGGATGAGATGGTGAATCGCAATATGATGGCGGGGCGCTTACGTTTCCTGACTGATCTCAGGGAATGCCTCGACGAGGTGGAGGTGCTGTTTTGTGCCGTAGGAACGCCGCCAGATGAGGATGGTAGTGCCGACTTGCGTTATGTGTTGGAGGTCGCCCGAACCGTCGGTCGCTATATGAACCGTTATATCCTGGTCGTGACGAAGAGTACCGTTCCGGTCGGGACAGCTCGCAAGATTAAGCAGGTTATTCTCGAAGAGCAGGCGGCTCGTGGGGTGGCAATCGATTTTGACATCGCTTCCAACCCAGAGTTCCTGAAGGAAGGAGCGGCGATCAAGGACTTCATGAGTCCCGATCGGGTCGTGGTTGGCGTGGAGTCGGAACGTGCTCGCAAGCTGATGTCGAAACTCTATCGTCCTTTCTTGCTGAATAATTTCCGGGTGATTTTCATGGATGTCCCATCGGCGGAGATGACCAAATATGCGGCGAACGCGATGTTGGCTACACGAATCAGCTTCATGAACGAGATCGCTAACTTGTGTGAGATAGTCGGGGCTGATGTCAATATGGTCCGGAAAGGGATTGGCACGGATGCCCGCATCGGCAGTCGTTTCCTTTATCCTGGTTGTGGCTATGGCGGTTCCTGCTTCCCGAAAGACGTGAAGGCGCTGGTAAAGACCGCAGCCGACCATGATTATCCGATGCGGATCCTAGAGGCGGTCGAGGCGGTCAATGAGGCCCAGAAGTCTATTCTGTTCCGTAAGTTATCAAATTATTATGGTGGCGATTTGGCCGGACGTCGGATCGCGTTATGGGGCTTGGCTTTCAAGCCTGAGACCGATGATATGCGTGAGGCGCCGTCGTTGGTTTTGATCCGGTTACTGCGCGAGGCGGGTTGTCGGGTGATGGCTTACGATCCGGTCGCTATGGATGAGGCTCGTCGTCGTTTCCAGGATGGAGAGATCGCCTATGGCAAGGATATTTATGAGACCGTGATCGATGCGGATGCCTTGTTGGTCGTGACGGAATGGAAAGAGTTCCGTATGCCATCTTGGGCCGTGATCAAGAAGCTGATGGCCCATCCTTTAGTCTTGGACGGGCGCAACATTTACGATAAGGCCGAATTGGAAGAGGCGGGCATGACTTATCACTGCATCGGTCGTTAATAGCTGACCTCCGAGATGGATTTGGCTGACGACTTATGGGCACCGAAGAAGGTGACAAAGATCTTCTTCTCGACAGTATCGATCGCGTAGATCCTGAAACTATTGCTCGAGGAGGTATCTTCCGTGCGCTCAACAGAGTTATATATTTGTCCTTTCTCGCTTGGAGCCAGGTTGGTGCAAAGGAACATTCTTTGTGGAAGAAGCGAGGAGTTCCGGTTCTCCAGATCCTCTATACTGAAAGAGGCATCGCAATGGGCATGACCTCCTAAATAACAAATGAACTCGCCTTGGTAGTCACTGAAATCCGCTTCGACACGGATATCCTCTGTACGAATGCTTCGGTTTTTATAGATCTTATTTAGGGTTGTCCGTCCACGGAAGGCCTCAATAATCTCGGGAATCATGGACCAGGGATGCATATAATTTCCATCGCATAAATAAGTGGATGCGTTTCCTGAATAGGGTTGGAATGGGTAATGAGTCAGGATGATTACGCTGTGATTGTCGGTCATGCTCTCTTTTAGGGCGACCTGAATGAGCCATTGTATCTGTTCAGACGAAAAAATGACATTGTGCAATGTGTTGTAACGAGTAGTTGGTTGGTCCAGCATATCGAGCGCTATGAATCGGATGTAGCCTCCTTGTGGATTGGCGACATCCGCATAATAGTAATTTTCTCCATCAGGCTGATGGAGAGTCGCGTTGTTATTTCCGGTGAAGAGAATCTCATGGATTTCTGCTTTTGTAATCACGGAGGCATTGGCGTTGCCGTCCATGTTGCAGTCGTGATTACCTGTACAGGCAAATGATGGAATGAAATTCTCCCACAAGAAAAAGTGATTGAACGAACGCATATAATTTTTAGCTTTCTCCTTGTCGTCGCTATAGGAGATAAAGTCTCCCGTAGCGGCCAGAGCGTTAATCTTCAACTCTTGTTGGTTGGCGAACTTGACGGCTTGGATCAGATTGATCGGGTTGTCGTAATGACAACTGGGCGAATAATCCGACAGGTGTGGGTCTGAGATCTGTACGAGCTTGAAGCGCTCGCTTACCTTTTTGCCATTCTCGCTGTGATACATGATCTCTCCCAGGCGTTGGGCGGCGTCTTTGGCGTTTTCCCAAAAATAGGTCTCGTTCTCCAGGCTGCGTAGTTGCAGGTCCTTATCATTCTCCTCACAACCTTGGCAAGTCAAGGTGAAAGAGAAGATCAGGAGCATATGTAGGCTTGTTTGTATGATATGATTCAATGGTTTCATGATATTACTGCTGTTTGTGTCGCAAGATAGGAATATTTAGGAAATAACCCTATTATAAAAGAAGTATTTTTGGATAAATACCTAATAAAGGTGATGGGGTATTGGGTTGATTTGTTATTTTCGCGTTTCCCGTTTTGGGAAAAGAGGGTGTTCAATACGTATAGTATAAAATATTTATAAGAATAAAGATATGGCGAAAATCGCTTTAATTACAGGTATTACCGGCCAGGATGGTTCGTTCCTGGCAGAGTTTTTGATCGAGAAAGGATATGAGGTACACGGCATTATGCGCCGTTCTTCCTCTTTTAATACGGGTCGAATCGAGCATCTGTATTTGGATGAGTGGGTGCGCGACATGAAGAACAAGCGCCTGGTGAACCTGCACTGGGGTGACATGACGGATTCCAGCTCGCTGGTGCGCATCATCCGCGAGGTGAAGCCGGATGAGATCTATAACCTGGCGGCGCAGAGCCACGTGAAGGTCTCTTTCGACGTGCCGGAATATACGGCCGAGGCCGACGCTATCGGCACGTTGCGTTTGCTGGAGGCGGTACGCCTTCTGGGTTACGAGAAGCGGACGAAGATCTATCAGGCCTCGACGTCGGAATTGTTCGGCCTCGTGCAGGAGGTTCCCCAGAAGGAGACGACGCCGTTCTATCCCCGCTCGCCTTATGGCGTGGCGAAGCAGTATGGCTTCTGGATCACGAAGAACTATCGGGAGAGCTACGGGATGTTCGCCGTCAACGGTATCCTCTTTAACCATGAGTCGGAACGCCGGGGCGAGACTTTCGTGACCCGCAAGATTACCTTGGCGGCGGCCCGTATCGCCCAGGGCTATCAGGATAAGCTCTACTTGGGTAACTTGAACGCCTTGCGTGACTGGGGTTACGCGAAGGATTACGTGGAGTGTATGTGGCTGATCCTGCAGCACGAGACGCCGGAGGATTTCGTGATCGCCACGGGCGAGTATCACACGGTCCGCGAGTTCTGTACGTTGGCTTTCCATGAGGTCGGCATTGAGCTGCGCTGGGAAGGCGAGGGCGTCGACGAGAAGGGCATCGACCAGGCGACGGGAAAGGTATTGGTCGAGGTAGACCCGAAATATTTCCGTCCGGCCGAGGTGGAGCAGTTGCTGGGTGACCCGACCAAGGCGAAGACTTTGTTGGGCTGGAACCCTCGCAAGACCTCGTTCGAGGATCTGGTGAAGATCATGGTGAAGCACGACATGAGGTTCGTGAAAAAGCTGCACCTGAAGGCGCAACTGGACAAGGAGGAATAGGAGAGCGGCATCATGATCGATAAGAACGCAAAAATCTATGTGGCGGGCCACCGGGGACTGGTTGGCTCGGCCATCTATAAGAACCTTCAGGAGAAGGGCTATACGAATCTGGTTGGGCGCACGCACGCCGAGCTGGACCTGCTCGACGGGGTGGCCGTCAAGCGTTTTTTTGACGAGGAGCGACCGGAATATGTGATCCTGGCGGCGGCTCATGTTGGCGGTATCATGGCCAACAGCCTCTACCGGGCCGATTTCATCTACCAGAACCTCCAGATCCAGCAGAACGTGATCGGTGAGAGTTACCGGCATGGGGTGAAGAAGCTGGTTTTCCTGGGCAGCACCTGCATCTACCCGCGTGACGCTGAGCAGCCAATGAGGGAGGAGGCCTTGCTGACCTCCCCGCTGGAATACACCAACGAGCCTTACGCGATCGCCAAGATCGCCGGCCTGAAGCTGTGCGAGAGCTTCAACCTGCAATACGGCACCAACTACATCGCCGTGATGCCCACCAACCTTTATGGGCCGAACGACAATTTCCATTTGGAGAACAGCCACGTGCTGCCGGCGATGGTCCGCAAGATCCATCTGGCCAAGTGCCTGAATGAGGGTGATTGGGAGGCCGTGCGTCTGGACCTGGACAAGCGTCCGGTCGAGAAGGTGGACGGCTCGGCTTCGGAGGAGGCCATCCGGACGATCCTGGGGAAATATGGCATCTATCCGGATCGGGTGGAGCTTTGGGGCACGGGCAAGCCGCTGCGTGAGTTCCTCTGGAGCGAGGAGATGGCGGATGCGACGGTCTTCGTGATGGAGCGTGTGGACTTTAAGGATACGTACCAGCCGGGAGAAAAGGCTATCCGGAACTGTCACATCAATATCGGTACGGGCAAGGAGTTGACCATTGCCCAACTGTCGGAACTGATCCGTGAGGTGGTGGGCTTCGGGGGCGAGATCCGCTTCGACCCCTCGAAACCCGATGGGACGATGCGCAAGCTGACCGACGTGAGCAAGCTGCACCGGCTGGGCTGGCATCATCGGATCGGGATCGAGGAGGGCGTCAGGCGCCTTTACGAGTGGTATACGCGTGAATCCGCCGCTCCAGGTTGCGCTGCAGGTTCAGGAAATAGAGGTTGATCTCCTGGACGTGGTAATTGCCTTTCGGGAAGAGGGACTGGATGCTGGGGATGAAATAGGCCTCATCGTCCAGTCCTTCTATTATAAGGCTGTGGATTGAGGCATCGATCCTGGCGCCCACGGTTTGGAACAGCGTGTCCGAGCTTTGATTGGCATGGAAAAAGACACTGCCCAGATTCTCGGAAGGAGCGGCAGGAGTCTCGTCAGTTCGCCAGTTCAGGGGATTGATGATGGCCCGGTTGTTGGCGAAAAGGGGAGAGACCGCTTCCGGTCGGGAGACGGAGTTGTAGCAGATCAGCGCTTGTGTGTCGATCGAGTCGTTGGCGGGTCGCAGATAGGGATAGCGATCCAATTCTTCCTGACTGACAGTGAAACCGAAGGCGTAGGCGGCAACCAGTCGCTCGTACTCATCGGCGGTCAGCGTATGTTTCAATAACTCGATAACCGCTTTCGCTCCTTGGCTGTGTCCGGCCAAAATAAAGGGGCGTCCTTGATTGAGATTGTCCATGTAATAACGGAAGGCCGAGATAATGTCCTGGTGAGCTACTTGATAACGGCGCTCAATCTCATCGGTCTCTTGCATCCACGATTGCATGGTGATTTGCCTGTAATAAGGCGCGTAGAAACGGCAACTTTTTGAGAAAAGGGCATAGCCTAAATATTCCGATTGGTCGACCGCCTTGCGTTGCGACGGGTCGAGTGGATTCATATAATGACAAGTATCACCTGCGCTCGTTATCCAGTCCCAAATGCAAGTTGGTACGATATAGAAGACATCGGCCGCCTTTCCATCTTCCGTTGGGCATTGGTACCAATAGCGGCTGTCCGCATAGTCTGGTTGTTCGGGATAATAGTCTTCATTCTTATAACTCTCCTCCGACGCGCAGCCGGTTAAAAAAGCGAGAATACCAATCAGGCAAATTCGTAAATCCATATCGTTTTCTGTTTTTCCGCGAATTTAAGGATTAATCCGATATGTAATTGTCTTATCCGAATATACCATGCTTTTGGGATGCGCCAATTTTTTTCATATTTTTTTGTTGGCGCAATTGGTTCTTTTCCTGTGATAGTAACTTCCTGGTAACTTGCTGATATGAACGTAACTTCTTGTTTTATAAATTTATAGTCTATACTTTCGTGTCGTTATCAGTACAATATAAATTTATAGATAGAGTTATGAAAAAGATTGAGAATGTCGCTTCGGCGGAGAATTTTAGCGCGATTAGTGTTGGTAGGTTAAATGAGCTTGGTGAGTACATTTTGGAATTGGGGCCTGAAATAAAGATTCCAGGTAAAGTGTTTGGTGGTGCGGCTTTGGGAGTGACGGGTGCCGAATTCTCATTTCAGTTGTTTCAGCCAGGAACGGAGACTGGTTTCCTGCATACACACAAGAATCATGAGGAACTTTATTTCTTTTTGGCAGGCTCGGGCGAATTTCAGGTAGATGGTGTGGTTTTCCCGATAAGTGAAGGAAGCGTAGTACGTGTCGCTCCTGCGGGAAAGCGTTCGGTGCGCAACAATGGCACGACTCCTCTTGTGATGTTGTGTGTGCAATATAAAGGGGAAACGTTCTCGGCTGCGGATGCGGCGGATGGAAATATCCTGAGTGAGCCTGTAAAATGGTCGTAAGACGCTTATCTTCTTGAACAGTCATAGGAATGCTAAGGATAGTTTCTTGTTTTTTGGTTTTATTTCTGGCGTGGCCCTGTTCCATTAAGGCTGGTCAGAAAACGGTCATGTTTGACTTGTCGCATGGACAATGTCGGGGAATTGAGCCTGGATTTGAGACTTATCCAGAGGTCATTCCTGGGTATGAAGCGATTGTTGGAGAGTGTGGTGCTCGTTTACTGGTCAACGATAGCTCGGAGATCAATGCCGGTTTGTTGAGCGACGTTGATGTATTGATTATGCTCTCGCCTCTCTCTAACACGTTACAGCGTGATATCACGGCGGTGGAGAAACAGGCGATCGTGGATTTCGTGAAAGGAGGAGGTTGTTTGCTCTTTTTTGTGGATGATGAACATCGGGTTGACATAACGCGTTATGGTGCCAATGATATCACTCGTCCGTTCGGGATAGAGTTTGGACCTGATGTAAAAGGTCTTCCCGGAAATTGTGGGGCTGTCAGTTTTGAGAATGAGATCTTTGGAGGGCGTCGTGAGATTCCTTATAGTGGAGCCCGCTTGATGCGAGGAGGCGTACCGGCAAGTGTTTGCATGGAGCAAGGCTATCTGCATGCCTCTTTTGTGAAGTTGCCAAATGGTGGCAAGCTGTTTGTGGCTGCCGATACAATGGTTGGGCTGCTCATGGGTTATGAGGATGGCGAGCGTAATGTCTCGAGGAAGATGTTGAGTCGTTGGTGGGGTAAGGATAGCCGGCTCTATATGCGTGAGTTGATCCAGTGGATGCTCAGCGACTGATCTCTCAAACGGTTTATGAAGAAAATGCCAACCATCCTTGCGATGGTTGGCATTTTGGGTATTTAGTAAGGGAGGATTTATTGGACGTTGTAGCCCGTGATCTCTACCTTCGGTGCGTTACCTCTGGTATCGACATCCTTCCAGTTGATTTTTACCTCTTTCTTCTCGCCCGGCATCAACGCGAAATAGTTGTCCGAGTAGAAGATCGGCAGGAACTGCTCGCCATCCTGGTCGCCTACAACGTTGACGCGGATCATCAGGGCCGGCGTCTGGCTTGGGTTCTCGACAGTGACGGTCGCGTTCCAGGTGCCATCCTCGCCTTTAGCGCTGTTGACATTCGATTGCAGGGCAACCTTCGGCAATTGTTTCAGGTCTTGATAGTTGTTCTCCTCCAGACTGCGGTGGTAGAAGTTCTCGGAGATGACTTGACCATTCTCGATCAGGTACAGCTTGATGAAGTGTACCTTCGTGATGTCTGACGGATACTCCAGCTTGATGCACTTGTTGGTCGTGTCCTCTTTACTGTCTACTTTCGCCTCCTTCTCCCAAGCGACTGTTCCATCCATCTTCAGGATCTGTACCTTCGCGGTCAGTCCGTTGTGGGTGCCTGCGCTGTAGTTGACTACCTCGATCTCCTCAGTCGCTGGGTTCCATTGGATATGCAACGGCTCGGAAGCCTTCTTGATCGCGAAGTAGGCGGCTGTCGGCTCGAAATAGTAGTCGTAGGTCTGCCATACCATTGACGGCCAGCAAGGATGACTCATCCACATCAGCAAGCCCATACGGTTTTTGCTGCGTGACTCGAACATACTGCGGTGTCCGTCGTAGTTAACCCATTGAGCCAACTCGGTAAACTCCTTGGCGTTCTGCGGCTCGCCATAACCTTTGGCGATGATCTCGTTGAACGACGTACAGCCTTGGGCACCTTCCATCGTATAATCGTGGATTCCCCATTCGTTCGATTGCGGCCACATGCCCTCGTCGGAATAGGTACGCTTAAAGCTCTCGTAAGTCATGACGTTTGGCATACCGCGCTCGCTGTGGAACTTGTCGTTGCCTGCCTCGAGCGTAAAGTAAACCTTAGCCGGCAGCATACGGTATGGACCGTGTCCGCTGACCACGTCATCCGCCGAGCTGGAGATATAATGCAAGCCCGGATGCTCATCTTTCACGATACGGCGCAACGCGTCATCAATCTGTTTGGGAGGATAGCCCTCATTACGTCCGCAATAGAGACCGATAGAGGCGTGGCTGCGGATACGGCGCACATAATCCTCGGCGTTGGCGATGAACATGTCAGGATAATAAGGATCGGGTCCGTCGGCCGGGTTAGCCAACCAGAAGTCTTGCCAGATCATGATACCGTGGCGGTCGCAAGCGTCGTAGAGCTCCTCATCGCCGATCATGCCGACCCAGTTACGCATCATGGTGAAATTCATGTCCGCATGGTAAGCCACGGCGATGTCGTACTCACGTCCGCGATAGTTCAGGTTGTTCTCGCCAAATCCCCAGTTACCGCCACGTCCGATGAAGCGGCGTCCGTTGATGAAGAGATTGAGGATATGGTTGTTCTCATTGAAGGTCATTTGGCGGATACCCACCTTGAAGTCCTTCGAGTCGGAAACCTGGTCGCCCACCTTGAAGGTGAAGTTCGCGTCGTACAAGTTTGGCGATCCATAGCCCTTCGGCCACCAGAGGCGTGGGTTCTGCATCTTCAGTTGCTCGAACTCCTTGGCGTCGAATACCACCGCTTTCTCCTCGCCGGCGGCCAGCTCGATCGCCTTTTGGAAGGTGATGTCGCCGATCTTGCCCTCCAGAGTACCTTTCACGGCAGCCGCGTCGTGGTTCTTCACGATAACCTCGGCGGTCAGTGTCGCGGATGTCGTATCGGGCAACGGCAGGACAGACTCGACCAGCGGGTCGGCAACAGTAACCTTTCCGGTCGTGGTCAGGGTCACGTCATTCCAGATACCGATATTACGTCCGCGGATGGTTGAGATCCAGTCCCAACCGATCGAGGCATGGAATGTCGGGTTGTCGGCTCCAAGGATACCGCCATTGAAGTCGGTGCTTTGCTTGTTCTTCTCCTTGATGGCTCCGATGTGCAGGTTCTTGACGATCTCGATGGCAACGACGTTCTTGCCCGGTACGACCACGTCGGTCACGTCGAACTGTCCACGGATGAAGGCACCCTCAATACGGCCGACCTTCTTGCCATTGACGAAGACATTCGCCTTCCAGTTGATACCATCGAAGTTAAGGAACAACCGATCCTTCTTGAATCCTTCCGGCAGGTTGAACTCGTCGCGATACCAGAAATTGGAGTTGAAGAACGACTCGGAGACATTCAAAATGTTGGAACCGAAATTCGGGTTGGGGATAGCGCCGATGTTCTTATAGCTGGTCAATACCGTACCAGGAACGGTCGCTACGATCCAGTTCTCGGGATTGAAGGCGCTGGTAGAGATCTCCTCGCCTGTGGCACTCACTTCCGAGGCGCGTTGCAGGCGCCAGTTGCCGCCCGACAATCGAATCTCCTTCTCGTTAGCCGCAGGCATGGCCGCTGGTGTCGGTACCAAGCCGCCTTTACCCATCACCTCCAGTTCGCTCAGCAAATAGTGCTTGCCGGCAGCCTGTTCCATGAGGACACGTACGTAACGGGCGTTACCCTTGACGCTGATCTCGTCGACCAATCCCTCACCGCCCGGCAGGGTTGCCGCGTCGGTCCATTGCTTGGCGTCGTCGGAGGTCTGAATTTTACCTTGTGTCGCTTTCTCAATCCAGTGCAGTTTCACCTTGTCGAATGTTGAGCGTGAGCCCAGGTCGACATAAACCCATTCCTGGCCGTTCGTCTCGCTCATCCAGGCGCTGTTGAAGAACTTTGAGGGCTTGAGGTCCACCAACTCGTCGTTCTTGTAGAAATTCATCTCCATGAGCGTCCAATTGACAGCCCCTTCCATCTTCAGGCAAGTACGGTAATAAGCGTATTGGCCCGGGTTATCGAGCTTGAACGACTCATTGAGTTGGCGGGTAGGCAAGGATACTTGCGCGCTCTGCTTGTTCGGGTCGGAATGCAACTGGTAGGCGGAAGCCTTGCCCGGCAGGCCGCTTCCCTTCAGCGAGCCCAGGTCGGTCCAGTTTTGGCCGTCGTTCGATCCTTGACAGATGAAGGCATAACCTTTTGTCGCCTTATCTTGCTCGTAGGCCACTACGCCGCGGAATTGAACCTTGTCGGCGCTCTCCTGGAAATTGTTCAGCGAGAACTGGAAGAAAGCGTCGCCGCCCGTTGTCTGGTTTCTTGAGTAGGGACCCTCATCGATCATCCATTCGCGCTCACGGCGAGGTACTTCTCCATTGGCGGTCAGCAGGTCGATATACTGCGGTTCCTTATCGGTGATGATACCGTCCGTCACCAGCTGGGCCACCAGGTTGTAGTCGTGGCTCGATGAGGCGTAGGCGCTACGCAGGTGAGCGATGTTCCGGTAAGTGGAAGGATCGGGCGCCAAAGAGGGCGAGAAATCCTCGCTCGGCGATCCCGGATAGGAGCCGATGCCTCTCGTGTAGTAGTCCGACCGCTCGAACGACTCTGTCGGGCCGCCCGCTTGTCCGCATCCCCATAAGAACGCCGATGTCGCGGCTACGGCACACAGCGTGAGGACACGAGGAAATGTTTTCCTGTTTTGATTTGTTTTCATGTTTATTTAAAATTGAAGTGAATTCACTATTGGTCTTAAATTACGCAAACTTAGGTAAAATTCTTCAGATAGCCTTTCGGTTGGGGCTTTTATTTTATCGGAAAGAGAGGGGCTCTTGTCAGTGGTTTTGTCCTTCCGCTGCAGCACGTTGGAATTTTTATTGCGGGAATTCGGGAACGGGCTTAAGCGTGCGGATTTCCATACGGAGGGAAGGGGCGTTTCCTTCGGAAAGGATTAGAGTCCCTTTCGGATCGGACTGGAGTTTACTTCGGAAAGGACTGGCGTTATGTCCGGGGAAAAATTGAGCCTGGCCGGAGAAGTCCAAATGGTTCTCTGAAGATTGCTGTTAATTGCTTGAAAAGCGTTATCTTTATCGCCTTATCACCGGAAGAGGTGGCATGTGAGCGCTCACGTGAGGAAAAGGAGGCCTTGGCGCACGTGGGGAGAGACGTATTGTAAAGGTGTGTTTATTATAAAAATAAGAAATCATGAAACAAATATATTATGGGTTGTTTGTCTTGACGCTCTTGGTTTGTGTCAGTTGCCAAAAAACGCCCCGGTGGGTGTTGACGTGGGAGGAGAATTTTAATGCCGGGCAATTGGATACGACCATTTGGTCCGTTATTCCGAGAGGTGGTGGTTGGGCGACCTATATGGCGCCGTACGAGGAGTTATATCAATGGACGGATAGTACCATCCGGTTGATGGCCGTGCGCAATACCCGACATCCGGAAGATACGGCTGCCTATCTGACAGGAGGAATATGGAGTCGTTATAAAAAGGAATTCAAGTTCGGACGTGTTGAGATCCGTGCCAAGGTGAAATGCGCTCAAGGCTATTGGCCAGCCATTTGGATGTGTCCGGATCCTATTCCTTATCCTTATGGCGGGGAAATCGATATCATGGAGCATCTGAATTATGATGATTTTGTCTATCAGACTTCCCATTCCTATTATACGATTAACCTCGAACGTAATGACCCGCCCAAATACGCGACGGCGCCTATCGATAAGGAGGGCTTTAATGTCTATGCGGTGGAGATGTATCCGGATAGTTTGGTCTATTTCACGAACGGGCAGCGTTCCATTTGCTATCCGAAGGTTAATGGTGGCAAGGATGGACAATTCCCCTTCGCGTACGATCCGTTCCATCTTCGCCTGGATTCCCAATTGGGTGGCAGTTGGGTCGGTCCGATCGATCCGGAGCAATTGCCAGTCTATATGGAGATCGATTGGGTGCGGTATTATGAGTGGAAATAGATGTTATTTTCGTGCCAAAAGACAATTTAATCACTTTTTTGATCCATGATTCCTCCACGTATTGAGCAATCCACAAGAGAAGAGAGGCGGGCA
>USAD01000021.1 GCA_900552415.1 uncultured Parabacteroides sp. | reverse complement strand
TTCGAAGCCTCCACGTCCTCGGGCGTGAACGGGATCTGTTGCAGATAATATTCCCGCTTGTGCGGATCGTCGGCAGCGACAGGCTCCAGGCCCTCATCGGGCGCTCCGGCAGCGGCATCGCCCTCGGCGGCAGCCCCTTCAGTGCCTTCCACTCCCTCGGCCTCAGCGTCAGCCATCTCATCGTCCATTGGCTCATTGAATGTCGAGAGCTCCTACTTACGGCGGCGCCAGTCATCCTCCAACGGACGGCGTCCCCACTTGCGCTGGAACTGGGTCTTACCCTGCGCTACCGTCTGCGGGTTATAGAAATAGAAGGTCGCGTCGCCGCCACCCACGGGGATCGTCACGGTGTTGATCTCTGTTCCAGGGCGGTCGATACCGGTTCCCTTCGACTCCTGCTCGGCCAGGTAGGCCTCTTTCTCGGCCAGGGCCTTAGCCTCCTCTTCCTCCTTGATCACCTGCTCGATGATCTTGTCGATCACGGCCAGTCGTTCCGCCTCTGGCATCTTGGCGAGAGCCTGCAGACTGTCTTGCAAGTGAACGGCCTGGACATGCACCACCAGCTCGTCGAGCACGGCGGAGAGCTTCGATACCCGCGGATATTCCTTATATTCCTTCGGCATGCTGGCCAAGGCGTCGCTGAAGCTGGGCTGGGCGCTGACATAGTCGCGTTGCGTAAAGTAGATATCGCCAAGGCGCAAGGCACAGATCGCCTTGTCCAACCCGTTCTGCGTGCTCTTCTCGACACCGAGCTGGTATTGTTTGACGGCGTTCGTCGTGTCCTGACGGGTCATATAGAGATTGCCCAGGGCATAATAGACCTGGTCGAGATAATCCTTGTTCTTCGAGCTGTGCGACATACGCTCCAGCATCTTGACCACCTTATTGAAATTGCCGCCGGGGAATACCTCCGTCTGCCGGATCCTCGAGGCGAACTCCAGCTCGTAAGGCGGGTTGGAACGGGCCACCCGGCCAAAAGTCTCGTAAGCCAGCGCGTCCTGTCCCTCGTGAGCGTAGATCTGCCCCAGAAGGTAACGCATCCTTGCCCGCTGACGGCGTTTGCCCTCGGCCTTGATTGAGCTTTTGAGATAGGGAATCGACTCCTGATATTTCTTGCTCTTGATCAGGTAATCGGCATATACGTAATCGTAAAGTTCCTTACAGGAGGGCGGGAAGCCGTTCTTGTTCATCCGGTCGAGGATCATCTCCGCCTCATAGAGCCAATCGAGCTCGGAATAGCAGCGGGCTTGCCAGAGTGTCGCCTCGGCCACCACCTCGGGATCCTGACCGTAATGGCGGGCGATATAAGAGAAGGTCGCGGAGGCCTGAAGGAAATCGGCGTTATAGAACTGCGCCTGGCCCATGATCAGCCAGCTGTTCTTCAGGAAAGGGTTATACTCCTCCTTCGCCTGAAGGGCCACCTGTTTGGGATCATTACGCCAACCCGGCTTCTTGGCGGGCTTAGTCTTGATGGAGTGGAGCTTGATCGCCTTGTTGCTCTTCTCGATCGTACGGTCGAACGCGCCGCCCGGCTCGGCCTTATCCTTGGGCTGGGCGCTGATCGCGTGGAGATAGATCATGTCGGAGTAGTTCTCCTTATAGCCCTCCTCCATGCCCAGCAGCGCCTCGTCAAAGGCGACCTTACCATTATAATAGATGTTATAACGGGTCGTCAGGGCATGATAGAAGCGGCTCGCCTTGGTGTTCTTCTTCGTGCCACACGACCAAAGCAAGCATAACCCACATACGATCAAGATGAAACCTAGCCCTCTCCTCATGTCTTTCTATTAACGCTTCCGCCTGGATTTTATTGCCTTGGCCACCAAAAAGAGAAGCACCAGGATCAGGATAATGAACGCGCCCGAGGGCACATTGATCAGGTAAGAAAGGTACAAACCGGCCACACAAGCCGCGAAGCCGATCCCAATGCTGCCAAGAATAATCCGCCTGAAATCGGAGGTGAACAGGTTCACCGTCATCTGGGGGATCGTCAGAAGACTCATCAGCAGCATGATTCCCACCAAACGGATAGTCAGGACGATCGTGACGGCGATAAAGAGCATCATGCCGTATTCCATCAGGCGCACAGGCAAACCTTGCGTACGAGCGAAATCCCGATCGAAAGCGACGTAAAGGATCTCACGGAAGAAGAGGCAGAAGATCGCCGTCAATACTACGGCCAGGAAAAGCATATATAGGATATCTTGCCAGGAGATCGTCAGGATGTTACCAAACAGGTAGGCCGAAAGGTTCGGCGCATAGCCCGGCGTCAGGAAAATAAAGATCACGCCCAACGCCATACCCAACGACCAGACGCCGGCGATCGCGGAATCCTCACGAACCTGCCCGTCACGGCTCACCCACTCAATACCAAAAGCGGAGGCGACCGAGAACAAGAGGGCCGTCAGGATCGGGTTGATCCCCAAATAGAAACCAAGTCCAAGCCCGCCAAACGAGGCATGCGTGATACCGCCGCTGATGAAGGCCAACCGCCGGGCGACAATATAGGTACCGACCATACCACAGGCGATGGCCGCCAGCAAACTGCCCAGCAAGGCGTTCTGGAAGAATGTATAACCCAACAGCTCCATCAGTGAATACGTCTCTCTCCAACAATCAGGAAGGCCTCATCCTTCAGGGCATCGGGCAGGTTGACCTGTCTCAGTTGCAGGCTTCGCAGCCAGCCGGCCACCTCTACCTCACGCAACGAATAAAGGATATCTCGGAACTCCTCGACCGCCGCCTCATCGTAGGCGTCGGGCTCCGTTCCACGGAAACGGTCCAGCTCCTCGTCGTCGTAATACTCAATCTGCTTACTGACCGCCGCCAGGAGGCTGTCACGCTCACAGGTCTCATGCTGGCCGCAGCACTCTTCCGGAATCTCCGCCGGCTCCGGGATCTCCGTGATCTCGCCCCGCTCCAGCATCTTCTGGAGTTTCCGGTTGCGGAAATAACCCGCAATCGCGGCCACGATCCCCAATACGAAAATACTTAAGATAATATACCACATAATCCGCGTCTCCTCTTCTTGTTTTATTCCTCCTGCCCTATCCGGAAGCCCGCCTCGCGCAGGTCGTCCCAGAAGTGGGGATAACTCTTGCTGACCACGCCCGGCTCGGCGATCCGGATACCTTCCGGCCGTTTCAGGGCAGCCAGCGCGAACGACATCGCCATCCGATGGTCCTCATAGGTCTTGATCACCGGATTCGCCTCCGGCTCCCGGCGCTCGCCATTCCACTCAAGGATGCTGTCATCATAATCCCGAACGACGTATCCCAATTTCGCCAGCTCCTGCTGGAGGGCAGCGATACGATCCGTCTCCTTGATCCGCAACGAGCGCAAGCCCGAGAAACGGAACGGAATTCCCATCAAGGCACACACCACCGTAAAGGTCTGCGCCAGATCCGGCTGGTCGACGAAATCATAGACCAACTTAACCGGCCGCTCGCCATTGCGTCGCAAACGGACACCACGATCGGTGAAGGTTGTCGCCACACCCAGTTGGGCAAAGAGACGCGCTCCCGCCGAGTCGCCTTGCAAGCTCTTCTTGAACAGGCCCAACAGCTCGATCTCCGCCCGATCCGTCAAGACCATCATTCCATACCAATAAGAGGCGGCGCTCCAATCGGACTCCACCTTAAAAGGCACCGGCTGATACTCTTGCGGCTCGACCTTGATCGTATTGCCAATCCATGAGGCCCGCACGCCATATTGTGCCATCAATCCAAGTGTCAACTCGATATAGGGACGGGAGATGATCTTTCCCTCCAGACGCAACGTCAATCCCTGCTCCGTCAGGGGTGCGATCATCAACAGGGCGGAAATGTACTGCGAACTGACATCACCCGGCAAGGCGATCTCACCGCCACGCAAGGCGCACCCCTTGATCCGCAAGGGCGGGAATCCCTCGTTTTCCATGTACTCCACATTCGCTCCGATCGAATTCAGGGCCTCCACCAATACCTTGATAGGCCGTTTCTTCATTCGTTCGGAACCGGTCAGGGTCCATTCGCCCACCACCTTCGAAAGGAAAGCCGTCAGGAAACGCATGGTCGTACCCGCAGCGCCGATATCAAAATCCCGGTCGTTCGAGTTCAAGACCCTCGTCATAGAGTTGGTATCGTCGCAATCCGACAGGTTCTCCACCTCAAAAGGGCTATAACTCAAAGCGTTCAAGATCAATGCCCGGTTGCTGATGCTCTTCGACGCCGGCAATTTCACGGAAGTACGCCATCGCTCTTCTGGCGCTTGCAATAGATAGTTCATTTGTACACGCATTTACGAGACGCGAAAATACGGAATTATTCCGATTCTATCGCATGCGTGCCCCATCCTTCTCGGCCTGGAGCCGACTGAAATGCTTCATGAAGAAGAGGATCTGATAATCGATGGAGTTTCCCCAATAGGCATTGTTATGCGCACCCGGCCGTGTGATGAAATCGTGATCGATTCCCTTTTTCAGCAGCGCCTCATGAAAGGCCTTGTTGACCTTCAAGAAGAAATCCTCCTCACCACAATCAACGATTATCGACAATCGCCCTTTCTCCATCCGGGGCACCAGGTTGATCACCGTATGGCTCTCCCAGTTGTCCGGATGGGTCGACTGATCGCCCAGTTGGTCGCTCATATTCCAATTCTTCGGGAAAGGACGGATATCCAACCCGCCACTCATGCTTCCCGCCGCCGAGAAGACATCGCTATGACGGATCGCGTTCCACAAAGCGCCATGACCGCCCATACTCAATCCGGCGATAGCCCGCCCCCGACGGTCGGCGATGGTGTTGTAATGTCCATCCACATAATGGACTAACTCATCAGAGATAAAGGTCTCGTAACGCACGTTGGCGTTCAACGGACTATCCCAATACCATGAGTTCTCACCATCCGGACAAACCACGATCAACCCCTTCTCGTCGACGATCTCCGGTAAGTTCGGCTTGATAACCAACCATGTCTTCTCATTCCCGCTGTGCCCATGCAACAAATAAAGTGTCGGACAGGCCTCGCTCGTCGCCTTATCCGGGCTGATAACCACCACCTTGACGCCATGTCCCATCGACGGGCTATCAATCAGCAACGAATCCACCTTTGCCGCCCACAATCCTAAAGGCAAGCAACACCACCACCAAATAATCCAATAAATTCGGCTCATATATCCCTATCTTTTATTAAGAATTACTCTTTTCCAAACACGTACGTACGTGCAAGCGCACAAGTACGTATGTGTCGGCCAACACGAACAAACGTATCGGCTGACACATACGTTCGTGTCAGGCTACACATACGTATGTATACGAGACGCACCTATTTCCGTTGATAGACACGCACGTAATCAATCTCATACGACAGCGGAAAGATGGAATCGTCCACCCCTTGGGCACCACCCCAATTACCACCCACAGCCAGGTTCAGGAGCAGATGGAACCGCTTGTCGAAAGGCCACGACTCAAATCCCTGATGGTCGTTCTTGAAGGTGAAGTAAAGCTGGTCGTCCAGATAGATCCGGCACTCCTCCTTCTCCCACTCGAGCGTATAGACATGAAACGCCGAATAACAATCCGGACAATAGATCCGTTTCCCCTTCTGCGTCCCGATCGAGTGGTTGAAGCTCTTGGTATGTACCGTTCCTACGATCGTATCGGGATCGAAACCGACGTTCTCCATGATATCGATCTCGCCGCTCGCCGGCCATCCTCCATATTCCCAATCGGTAGGCAACATCCAGATTGCGGGCCAGGTTCCACGGCCTGTCGGCAGCTTCGCCCGGATCTCGAACCGGCCATACAGCCAATCTCCCTTATCCTACGTCCGAAGGCGGGCCGACGTATACGACTTGCCTCCCATTTCCTCCTTCAGGGCACGAATCGTCAGGTGGCCATTCTCAACCCACGCGTTCTCTTTCCGTTTCTCAGTATAATATTGAAGTTCGTTATTTCCCCATCCATAAGAATTACCGTCGGTATCGTACGACCATTTGGAGGGATCCGGCAGGCCAACGTAATTGAACTCATCGTTCCAGACCAATTTCCAACCCGGTTTTTCCAATGAACCCGCCTGTTCCTGGGCTCCCAGACTGGTAAAACAAGAGAGCAGACATAAGAATCCTGCCAATTTTCCTAAAGACAAACGTGATTTCAGCATAAGCATAATTTTAAAGTTACAAAGTTCATGGCAAAAATAAGCAACCTCGACCGAACAATCAAGCTGATCCAAGCCTGATTCGCGGCGAATGGAATGCCAGTCCGGTCGCACAAAACTCCAGTCCTGTCCCAACAAAACTCCAGTCCGATCGCGGTCGGACTGCAGTACTTTCCGCATCGGACTGAAAACGCCTTCTGTCTCGGAAACATTTTCGGCAAATCCCGAAAACGATTCCATCCGGCCATAAACAAAAAATCCCCCGACATTTCTGACGGAGGATCTTTTGAGTTGTCTCACGAGGATTCGAACCTCGACAGACAGAACCAAAAACTGTAGTGCTACCATTACACCATGAGACAATCCAGTTGCATTTCCTGAATGCGATGCAAAGGTACACGTTATTTTTTAATCAGCAAATTTTTTCCCGATTTTTTTATTTCGCGATCAGCAAAAAGTAATTCTTCTTTCCTTTTTGGACCAAAAGATACTTCTCGTCGAGCAAAGCGGAGGTATCAACCGTCATATCAATCTCGGTCACCTTCTCCTTGTTCACGCTTACGCCACCGCTCTGGATCAGCTTACGCAACTCGCCTTTCGACGGGAACACGGGCGCCTTCTCCGTGCAGAGGTCAATCAACTTAACGCCATTGGCCAACTCGTCTCTTGAAACCTCAAACTGAGGCACGCCATTGAACACGTCAAGCAAAGTCGCCTCGTCCAATTTTCTCAAAGCCTCGGAAGTAGAGTTACCGAACAGGATGTTGGAAGCCTCAACAGCCGCCTCATAATCCTCAACAGAATGCACGAGGATCGTCACCTCTTTCGCCAACCGTTTCTGCAACGGACGCAAATGGGGCGCTGCCTCTTGCTCGGCGATCAACGCCTCGATCTCCTCGCGGCACAGTGTCGTGAAGATCTTGATATATTTCGCGGCATCCGCATCGCTGACGTTCAACCAGAACTGATAGAACTTATAGGGTGAAGTATAACGACGATCCAACCAGATATTGCCAGACTCCGTCTTACCGAACTTACCACCGTCCGCCTTAGTGATCAACGGGAAGGTCAACGCATAAGCCTCGCCACCCAATTTGCGACGAATCAACTCCGATCCGGTCGTGATGTTACCCCACTGGTCGGAACCACCCATCTGCAAGCGGCAATTCTCATGTTGATAAAGGTACATAAAGTCATAACCCTGCAACAACTGGTAAGAGAACTCCGTGAACGACATGCCGACGCTTGACTCGCGGCTCAGACGTTTCTTCACGGAATCTTTTGCCATCATATAATTGACCGTGATGTGCTTACCGATATCACGGATAAAATTCAAGAAAGAATAATCCTTCATCCAATCATAGTTGTTGACCAACTTAGCCGCATTGGGCGCGTCGGAATCAAAATCAAGGAACTTCTCCAGCTGTTTCTTGATACACTCTTGATTGTGACGTAAGGTCTGCTCATCCAGCAAATTACGCTCAGCTGATTTCATGGAAGGATCACCAATCATACCTGTAGCGCCACCGATCAAGGCGATCGGACGATGGCCCGCATTCTGGAAATGCTTCAAGATCATCACACTTACCATGTGGCCAATATGCAACGAGTCTGCCGTCGGGTCAATACCGATATAAGCGGACGTCAGCTCTTTCTGCAACTGCTCTTCTGTTCCAGGCATCATATCTTGGATCATGCCTCTCCATCTTAATTCTTCTACAAAATTCATCGTATTAAATTAATAACTCATTAAAACT
Source organism: uncultured Parabacteroides sp. (assembly GCA_900552415.1). GTDB lineage: Bacteria > Bacteroidota > Bacteroidia > Bacteroidales > Tannerellaceae > Parabacteroides > Parabacteroides intestinipullorum. The sequence continues at coordinate 8,801 of USAD01000021.1, read as the reverse complement.
ATTGCGCATTATGAATGTACGAGTGGCAAAGGTAGGCTTTTTCAGTAATTTAATGAAAATAATGAATTAATATTTTTCCGTATCCTGTCCGATAACTCAGGCTGGGGCATTGAGCGCTCAGCGGCCACTCTTACGTAAAGCTCGCGAATATCCGCTAACCGATCGTCCGTCTCCAGGAATAAACGCTCGATCGGCAACCCTCGAGAGACCGCCTCCTGATGAAAAAGGCCCAACGAGAAATAAAAACCGGCAGCGGCCAACTGTCCGGCCAAAGCCATTCCACCCCGAAAGCCATGAATCACCCACGGGACATGGGGCGACAAACGCTTCTTGAAAAGCAGGAGGCGATCCCATGCTTTCACGCAATGGATAATCAAAGGCTTATCCAGCTCATCAGCCAGACGGGCCTGCTCCTCGAACAACCGTTCCTGCACTGTCCAGGGCGTTGCCGCCAAGCGATCCAACCCGGCCTCTCCGATCGCCACGACTCCAGGCTCTTGGGCCAATCGCGACAAACGCTCCATTTGCGCCACCCCGTCCGACAACACGTACCAGGGATGAATGCCACACGAGCATAAGGCGCCAGGTTCTATCGAATCCTCTTGCGCAGGATCCGGATAGACAATCCGATTATATACAGGAATGACCTCCGACGATGGCGGAATCCGGTGCGTATGGAAATCAAAATAAATCATAAGCAAAAGAGGAGAATTGCTCAAGGAACCGGATCATAACCACTTCCACCCCAAGGATGGCAACGCAAGATCCGCTTAAGGGCCAACCAAAATCCCTTGAATGGGCCATATTTCCGGATAGCCTGGATGGCGTATTCCGAACAGGTCGGCGTATAACGACAGGAAGGAGGTGTCAATGGCGAGATACAACTCCTATAAAAATAGATCGGCAACAACAGGAGATACGACAGGAGCCGTCTCATTTCGCCACCACCTTTTCGCCCAAGGTACGCAACGCCTTCACCATAGCCTTATCGATCGAGCTGCTGGGTAAGGTCTCTTTCTCCAGATAAAGGAAAGCAACGAGCAACGACTTGCCATTCTGGTCGAGCGTCGTAAACAGGTCAGCCTTACGTGTCCGATAGGCCTCACGGACCTGACGTTTCACCCGATTTCGCTTGACTGCCCTCTTGAACTTCTTCTTGGAGACACTAACTAAAAAAGAGGCAGGCGCCTTGAGCTCACCAGCCTCCATCACAACATAAACCACCCGTAATGGATACGCTATAAAAGATTTCCCTTGCTCGAAAAGATAATCTATATGGCGTTTCCATGACAGGCGTTCTTCCTTAGGAAGTGTATGTCGCATAACAGGAATCACCTTTTATTTCCCGTTTTGCTGTTTCTTTAAATAGAGATCAAGCGCCGCGGTCATCGAAGGCGCCTCAGCTGTCGGAGCCTCGACATCCAATCGCAAACCGGCCTCCTTGACCGCCTTTGCCGTTGTCGGGCCAAAACAACCGATCTTGATATCGTCCTGCTTGAAATCGGGGAAGTTTTTCAGCAATGAAGAGATACCTGAAGGGCTGAAGAATACCAACATATCATAGTCAAACTTCTCCTCGGCCGTAAAATCATTGCTTACCGTCCGATACATCACCGCACGCGTGAAATTGATTTTCTTTGCCTCAAGCATCAACAACAAATCCTCTTTATGCACATCCGACAGCGGGACTAAATATTTCTCCTTCGCATGTTTCGCAATGATAGCGACCAAATCCTCCGCCTTTCCGGTCTGTCCAAAAAAGATCTTCCGTTTCCGATATACAATATATTTCTGCAAATATACCGCGATAGCCTCGGTCATACAGAAATATTTCATCGTCTCCGGAATCGTCACCCGCAATTCCTCACACAGATGGAAAAAATGGTCGATCGCCGTACGTGCCGTAAATATAACGGCCGTATGATCCAATATAGAAATCTTTTGTTGTCTAAATTCCTTAGCAGAAATAGGTTCTACCTTGATAAACGGTCGAAAATTTATTTCCACTCCATATTTTTCCGCTATATCAAAATAGGGTGATTTTTCAGATGCTGGCTTAGGTTGAGACACCAACACTTTTTTAATATTCAACGCCATAGCGTACCTGACTCGATAAAGTTATACAAATAAATAAATCCTTTGTATAAAAGAAACAAAGGGATAATTTCTTGGGTGCAAAGATACAAACTTAAATAGAATAAGCTCATACTTTTTTGATAAAATATGTCTACCGTCTTATAAATTATCACAAATCGGCAGGCCACATACAAAATCAAGAATAATAACGCAAACGCCGCCGCATAGTTATAAGCAAAAACCAGCCCCAAAGCAGGCAAATAGAGCAAAACTCCATAAGATCCAAAAACAGCGTTATACATATTTCGCCAGACATTATACGATTCCTTCGCGGCGAATACATAGCCTAACAAGCCATATATAAACTGTTTTGACAAATAAAAAAGATATAGGCAAAAAAATATTATCCCAAAATAAAAAAAGCGGGAAGTCTCATTACGATCAAGGATATAACCATAGCAACGCATCAGTTCGAACAGGGAAAAAGATGAGAGGAACAGGGTTTGAAAAGTCATGAACGAACGGAACAACACGCTATTTCCCTTTTTCTTCTCCGGTGAGAAGGAGCGTCTTTTAGGGAAAAATACGCCGCGGACCATATTAAAAAACAAAGGATAATTCGCACGGAAAACCAGGGCGAAAAAGGTCAACATAACCAAAAGCAAAGCGAACATCACATCGTTCGCCTCCTGCTCGCCTCCCAAAGGTATGCCAACATATCCTTCAAATCCCGTCATCTCTTCCCTATTTGAGGCGCAAAGATACGGATTTCATGTCACGCGTAAAAAAAGAGGCACGTCAAAAGCCCAAAAAACCTTGACGTGCCCCTTTATCACGATATCACGCTATCAATAAAGCGCCTCCTTCAAAATCTCACCTACTGTCGGATGCGGGAAAACGATCGACTTCAAGTCGTCGTCACTCATGCCCCGCTCAATCGCCAAACCGGCCGTAACAATCAACTCTGATGCCGGATTACCCAACATGTGCGCTCCGATCAAGACTCCTTGCTCATCCAGCAACAGTTTACAAACGCCATTCACCTGCTCATTCTCGGCCACGAACCGACCCGAATAACTCATCGGGATCTTCTTTACCTGATAAGAAACGCCCGCCGCGGCCAATTCCTCCTCGGTTTTCCCGACACCAGCGATCTCAGGATTGGTATAAACTACGCCCGGAATAGCCTTATAGCTCATCCGATCCTGTTTGCCCAAGATATTGTTGACAGCAACCTCCGCCTCGCGAACAGCGGTATGCGCCAACAGGGAATAACCCGTTATATCGCCACACGCATAAACATTCGGAAGCGATGTCCGCATCTGTTCATCTACAGTAATACCCCGACGATGAGTCTCGAGCGATAGATTCTCAAGACCGAAACCCTTCATGACGGCTACACGGCCAACGCTCAACAGGATCCGCTCGCCAGCCAAGACCTTTGGCTCCTCACCCTCTTTCTCCATATGAACGCCTTCACCATCAACAGAAGTCACCTTATATCCCAAATGGAACTTCACACCTCTCTTCGCATACTCCGCCTGAAGCATAGCCGAAAGCTCACGATCCATCGGACCAAGGATCTTATCCATCATCTCCACAACCTGTACCTCAACACCCAAACTATTAAAGAAAGAGGCAAACTCCATTCCGATCACGCCACCTCCAATAATAACCAACGAAGAGGGTAATTCTTTCGACAATAAGGCCTCACGACTTGTCCAATAATCGACCTGATCCAATCCAGGAATAGGCGGGATCATGCTTTCCGAGCCGGTCGCCACCAAAAGATGGCTTGCCTCATACGATTCCCCGTTTGCCTCAATCGTAATAGTGCCATCCTCCGCACGTCCACGAATGAACGCTTCAGCGGCAACCATCACTACGCCCGCCTCCGTCAGTTTCATACGGATACCGGCCGTCAATTTCTTTACCACCTTTGTTTTACGGCTGATGATCTTAGAAAGATCAAATGAGGGATTTTCCGCTTTTACCGCATATTTAGAGGCATGCTTGATTGAATCGTATATCTTGGCTGAATACAGCAAGGTCTTTGTCGGTACACAACCCTCGTTCAAACAAACACCTCCCAAAGCGTTTTTCTCAAAAAGCACGGTGGACAAACCGCCTTGAGCGGCACGCTCGGCCGCAGTATAACCCGCAGGCCCTCCACCGATTATGGCTACGTCGTATTTCATACTATCAGATTTATTTTAATTGAATATTAGGATTCATCTTCAATAACAGCTTAACAAACTCATCCCGGTTCACCGGCGAGATCAACATCCAAGGTTTTCCCTCAGACCAGATAATCAAACGGTCCAGCGACAACGCATAACTGAAGATGGGAATCATCGTCGCCTCGATCGCCTCAATAGCGGAAATCTCGACCCGCTTCTCGGGCAAGAAACTACATTGAGCGGTCAGGAAACCATCTGCCGTGATCCGATATTTCGTGGTCAACAAGATATGAACACACCACAAAGTCGTCAACAGCAACGAGATCATCGCGAGCGGTGAAGCACCCTTGACAAAAGAGATAACCGTCATCATCCCTAAGAGAATGACCACCAAATGATACCACCAATCTACTTTCGATTTATATTCCCTGTCCATCTCCATAATCATAGTTCTTTTATCGCGAAGATATCACATTCCATCCATAAAACAACAAAAGGCAAAAGGATCACGGACCAAGCGTTAAACTAACGCGCCAACAACCCTTTTGCCAAATAGCGGACAGGATACCAGGCCGCCATAAATCCTATACCAAGTACGGTCAGAAAAACCAGCAAGACATCAACAAAGGCCACTCGTACCGGATAAGCGTCGATCACGAAAGCGCCAGAAGATTCGCCCAGCTGAATCAGACCAAAATGTTCTTGGAGCAAACACAACAAGACACCGATCACGATGCCGATCACGGCTCCAATACCACAAATCAGCCAACCTTCGAACAGGAAAATACGACGGATCAAACCATCATCCGCACCCATATTACGAAGGGTAACCGCATCGGCCTTTTTCTCAATCATCAACATCGACAATGAGCCGACTACATTAAATAAAGCGATCGCCAAGATAAAGCTCAAGATCAAGAAGGTCATCCATTTCTCAATCCGCATCATCTTGAATGAGGTCTCTTGTTGCTCAAAACGATCCTTTACCTCATACTCATCACCCAACAAGCCACGGAGTTTCGACTTAACCTGCCCGACATCCGCTCCATCACGGACTTTCAGTTCGATCGCAGAAACCTCCGTCTCATATTGGAACAGGCTTCTGGCCAAATCAAGCGGAACAATCATATAGGTCTCGTCGTACGCTTGCTGATCCGTCCGGAACACAGAACTGATAAACGCATAATCCACATTAAATGAGGAAACCGGGTTCGACATATTCACCTTAGCATCACGCTTCGGCACATAAATCTCCATTGGCGAGACAAATCCGGCGTTAATGCCCAACGCATAAGCCAAACCAATGCCCATATTCGCGTAATTCGCCACCTCATCATTCAAGCGAAAAGCGCCATCTATCAGGATACTGTCGATCGAAGCTAAATGCTCGTACTCGGCGTCAACACCTTTCAAGGTCGCGACAACCTGTCGTCCTTTGTAAACAATCAACGCATTATCCTGAAGCACCTCGCTATAGCACTCGATCTCATCCATTGTCCGGACCTCATCAAACACAGATGCTTTTGGATCGAATACCTTTCCGGATCTCGGCGTGATCTTCAGCTCCGGATCAAAATTACTGAAAAGAGAAGAGACCAAATCGCTAAACCCATTATACACCGACAATGCGCATACCAAAGCGACCGTCGCGACCACAATACCGCAAACGGAAACCATCGAGATGATATTGATCGCGTTATGCGATTTCTTCGAGAAAAGGTAACGCCGGGCGATGTAAAAAGGGAAATTCAAGCCTGTACTCCTTTAACGATCTATTTCTGAAGCAAATGATCAATATTCTCGATATAATCCAATGAATCGTCGACAAAGAAAGTCAACTCCGGAATCTTACGCAATTGCGTCCGTACCCGCTGACCTAAATCATAGCGAATAGCCTTCGTATTAGCCTTGATCGCCTCCATCAACTCTTTCGAACGCTCTGAGGGGAAAATACTCAAATAGGCTCTTGCCACACTCAAATCCGGACTCACTCTCACGACACTGACAGAGATCAGCACACCACGCATCGCCTGAGTCTGTTTCTGGAATATATCTCCCAACTCCTTTTGCAGGAGCCGTTCTATCTTGCTTAATCTAGTTCCATCCATATCGTCACTATTTTATTTTTTCCAAATCATTGTCAATCCGTCTCGCAATGGCAAGATCACCTTTTCCACACGATCGTCCCGCTTTATCTTATCATTAAAGGCCATAATACCCAATGTCTGTTTATCCGCCGAACGAGGAACCTCAATCACATGGCCATCCCACAACGTATTATCCGCCAGGATCAAGCCTCCAGGCCTCACCTTCGGGAAAACCAGATCGTAATATTCGGAATAAAGCCGCTTATCGGCGTCGATAAAAACCAGGTCGAACTCACCTCCCAGCTTCGGAATTACCTCCAACGCATCGCCAAAATGCACAGTAATCTTCTCCTTATGAGGCGACCGATCCAAATACTTATTGATGAAATCCTCCATTTCATCATTGATCTCGATCGTATGGATCCGGCCATCCAGCGCCATGCCCTCCGCCATACACAATGTCGCATAAGCCGTATAAGTCCCGATCTCCAGGACTCGCTTGGGCGCAAGCATACGACAGAACATTTTCAGGATCCGACCCTGCAGATGCCCCGACAACATACGGGGCCGCAGCAGATTCACGTTCGCGTCGCGATTCAGCGCGGCAAGCAGCTCACCTTCATCATCACTATGTGATAGAATATACTCCTCAATAGCCTCCGACCACATGACGCCTCCGGATTATTATTGCTCCTTAAATGTCGGCAACGCGTATTTATCGCTCGTGTCAAGCACCTTACCGACGTTATTAATCTCAAGGAAGGTCGTTCCACCACCCTCACCAAAGCTACCGCTCAAATAAGCGACCATATCATCACGAGTAATACGTCCGCTCTTGATCAACTCGTTCAAGGCATCAAAGAAGTAGCCGCGACGGCTATCGTTCCAAGGCTGATAAACAGCCCAGACACCATATGAGAGAGAAAGCATACGAGTCACACGCGGATTGTAACAGATCGCGTAAACCGTTGATGTTCCGCGGAAAGCCGCCAAGTAACGGGCCGTACGACCAGTATGGCTATCCGTGATGATCGCCCGGACATGCAACTTCGAAGAGGACTTAACCGCCTGCTTAGCCAAGAAAGAGGTCACGTCCAAATCATTGCCCTCAATCGGCACACGGATATCGTTAGCCGCCAATTTTGTCTTCTCCGCCTCACGGGCTACCTTTGTCATTGTCTGAACAGCCTCAACCGGATACTTTCCATAAGCGGTCTCACCACTCAGCATCAAGGCATCCGTTCGATAATAAATCGCGTTCGCGATATCGGTCACCTCCGCACGAGTCGGACGAGGATTATTGATCATCGAATGCAACATCTGGGTTGCCACGATCACCGGCTTCTTCACCTCCACGCACTTGCGGATCAGGACACGTTGGATACCCGGAATACGCTCTGCCGGGATCTCGATACCCAAATCACCACGGGCAATCATGATACCGTAAGCGGCTTCCAGGATCTCGTCGATATTATCCACGCCTTCCTGGTTCTCGATCTTGGCGATGATCTTGATCGGGCTGTTATATTCATCCAGGATACGTTGGATATCCAACACGTCCTGCTTGTTTCTCACGAATGAATGGGCGATAAAGTCCAAGTCGTTATTGATCGCCCAAATGATATTCTTACGGTCTTTCTCTGTCAACGAGGGCAAGTTGATCCGTACGCCCGGGACATTCACGCTCTTCCGGCTTCCCAAAGTAGCGTCGTTCTGCGCCTCACAGATCAAGCAATCCGCCTGTTTCTCTTTCACACGAAACTCCAAGTCACCATCGTCGATCAGCACGTCATCGCCTACCGACAGGTCTGAGACGAAATTCCGATAAGAGACGCAAATACGCTCATGCGTCGTCACCTCATCTGGCTCGCCCACGATTTTCACGATGTCACCTGTCTTGAAAGGGATCGGTTCCTCAGCCACGGTTGTCCGTACCTCAGGTCCTTTCGTATCCACCAATATGCCTATCCGGTCTGATACCGCCCGCACATTGTTGACAATCTTAGCCAAACCCTCTTCCGCCAGATGGGCCGTATTCAAGCGAACCACGTTCATTCCCGCCTTATACAACGCGTCGATAAACTCCACATCACAACGTTTATCCGAAACGGTAGCAACAATCTTCGTATGTTTTAACATATAACCTAAATATTATAAATCCTATAAAATTCCTCTCTAACCTAACTTATAAATGACTCCAACGCCAAACGGTAGGAATCCAGTCCAAAACCAATAACAATTCCCTTGCAGGCGGGCGAGATCATCGAGACATGACGGAACGACTCACGGGCATGCACGTTCGAGATATGCACCTCTATCACCGGCGTCGTCACGGCCTTGATCGCGTCATGCAGGGCGATCGAGGTGTGCGTATAAGCGCCCGCGTTCAAGATAATCCCATCGTAATCAAAACCGACCTCATGGATCTTATTGATCATTTCTCCCTCTATATTACTCT